>NZ_JBFTSF010000042.1:0-34063 GCF_056399905.1 Cupriavidus sp. 01L46 | reverse complement strand
GTCGGCGCTGTCTACCGCGCACCGGGCGACTATCCTGGCGGCAAGCAGGGCGATGTGCTAACGGTTGAGTTCGCCGTCGCCGGCATCCCCTGCCTTGGCCTGAACGGCGGCCCGTATTTCAAGCACAACGAGGCATTCTCGTTTCAAATCGCGACGGATGACCAGGCCGAAACCGATCGCTTGTGGAACGCGATCGTCGGCAATGGCGGCCAGGAAAGCGCATGCGGCTGGTGCAAGGACCGGTGGGGCTTGTCATGGCAGATCACCCCGCGCGCCCTCACCGCGGCAATATCCGACCCCGATCGCGCTGCGGCCAGGCGCGCGTTTGACGCGATGATGACCATGAGGAAGATCGACATCGCCGCGATAGAAGCGGCACGGCTGGGCCAAAGCCTATCCGCAAGTTGACGCAGCGAAGCCTGCGAGGCCATCGCATGGTTATGCGGGATTGGAATCGAGGAAGACATAGAGCGCTGCGATTTTTTCATCACGAACGATGATCACGTCCCAGCCCGTATAGTCGGGGGCTTCGCCGCGCGGGCCAGAACCCCAAGCCAGACGACCGGCGTTGTGGAGAGCCTGAGGCTCGCCGTGCGGTGTGTAAGCAAAGTGCGGGTGCGTCGCGCGAAGATCCCCTGCGAATTTGTCGAGAGCGCCGTGCCCGACGAATACGCCCGTAGGCACGTAGAGCACGCAGTCCTCGGTATAGAGCGCCTCGATCGCCGCGCGACGACGCGTTGCGTCGCCTTCGCCGAAGACCTCCTGGAGGTTGCGATAAAGCAGTTCATGGGTACGGTCATTCATAACACACTCCTTAATCGATAACTTTGGACGTTTGCGGTCGCGTGGTGTGGAGATCTCTTGATGTCTATCTCCTGGGTGGTGTGGTGCGACAAGACAAATCTACGACGTCATGCTAATTTTCGAAATAGAAATGAATGAAAGCCATCGTTGCAGGATTGTCGATGTCAAAACTACCGGATTTCGAAGGGCTCGCGATGTTCGCGAAGGTTGCCGAAGAAGGCTCGTTCGCTGCGGCGGCAACAGCCATGGGGGTCTCGGTGGCCACGGTCTCTCGGGCCGTTACCCGTCTTGAAGAGCGGCTGGGAGGTCGACTGTTCAACCGCACCTCCCGACGACTTGCGCTCACGGACTATGGCCACACGCTTGCCGAGCGAGCGGCGAGAATCTACGCGGAGGCGGAGGAAGCGGAGGATTTCGCACGTGAGACGTCAAGCCGACCGCGTGGTCTCGTAAAGCTCGCGGCGCCGCTCTCCTTTGGTGCTCGCTGGGTGGCTCCGTTGCTGCCTGAATTCTTTCGGACCTATCCGGATATTTCCGTCGAACTTCATCTCACGGATGCACAGACTGACCTGATTGGCGATGGCTTTGACGCCGCCCTGCGCATCGCCATCATGGAGGACTCGTCACTCGTCGCACGCCTCATTGCACCCGTGCGTCGATTTGTCGTGGCATCTCCAGCCTATCTGTCTTGCCATGGCCGCCCTCAGCACCCGCATGATCTTGGCGCCCACCAGTGTCTTACCTACACCAACAGGAGCAAGCGCGACGTCTGGCGATTTACCCATGAAAGCGGCGAGGAATGTAGCGTCACACCGACCGGAGCATTGCGAGGAACGAGCGTGGAGGCATTACTGCCCACGGTCCTCGCTGGACTTGCCATCACCGAGTTTCCTGAGTTTGTCGCGACACAGTATTTCCGGGACAAACAGCTCGAGCCGGTTTTGACCGATTGGCGCTTGCCTGAAGGTGGTTTGTATTTCGTCACACCCACTGCCCGCGCACGGCCCGCCAAGGTGAGTGCGTTGGCCGATTTCTTCATCTCCAGACTCACTGCCGCGGCAGTGGAGCGCAGAGACGTCTAAGGAAGGGAAATCGTCCGGCCAGCGCAGAAGGTGATTTCCTCTTTCTTCAATGGCCGATCTCAGTCCGGCGGATGCCAGAGATCGTCCCAGGTTCGCTGCTTGTCTGTCAGCGCACAACCACGGCTCCTCCGAGCCCGAAGTATTTTCTCCTGTGCTATGATTTCCGCACTCATGTGACTGGCGCATATAGATAGAGCACTATCGGGGAGCGTGAGGTTGCTAGCCGCCGCGMGCCTGGGCATTACCTAAAATCCTTGGAGATGGGTTATGCCTGATTTTGCACAGTTGCTCATGTTCGCTCTTGTGGCGTTGGGAATGGTTTTAACGCCAGGGCCGAACATGATTTATCTAATTTCCCGCTCAATTTGCCAAGGTAGACGCGCAGGCCTCATTTCGTTGGGCGGCGTTGCTCTGGGCTTTGTGTTCTACATGCTCTGCGCGGCATTCGGCATTACGGCTTTCGTATTTGCGGTACCTTACGCATACGACACGCTTCGCTTTGGCGGCGCTTTGTACCTTCTCTATCTTGCCTGGCAAGCGGTCAAACCGGGCGGACGGTCCGCGTTTGCAGTGCGCGACCTGCCGGTCGATACCCCAAGAAAGCTCTTTAGCATGGGGTTTATCACCAACCTGGCGAATCCCAAAATCGCCGTCATGTATCTGTCTCTGCTTCCCCAATTCATTACGGAAGGACACGGCAGTGTTCTTACCCAATCGCTGGCGCTCGGCGGCGTTCAGATTTCGATCAGCCTCGCTGTGAATGCACTGATCATCGTGACGGCCGGATCGATGTCTACCTTCCTGTCAGGACGCCCGCAATGGCTATTGGTGCAGCGCTGGCTGATGGGAAGCGTGCTGACAGGCTTGGCGGTGCGCATGGCATACGAATCCAAGAAATAGCGACACCTTGCCCATACGTCGGCGCAACAGCCAGCGGCCAACGTCCGTGGCCCACCCTGAGYAGTCCTTCGGGTGGGCCTGGAGCCGATGGCGGGATTTGGGGTACAACGGCCACGCCTAGGCAAGCTGGACGAGGAGTCGCCGGTCATATCCTCGCATGGCTTTGAAGCTCGTGGACTTTTGTTCAGTACTGGATAAACCCCGACGCCTGAGGCCCCGTCAAAACAACGCCTTCTGCCCCGTCACCAGCGCCTCGAACGCGTCGTCCAGGAACGGCAGGATGGCGTCGGCCACCGGCTGCAGCTGGCGCGTCAGGTAGTGGTCGTAGTCGATGGGCGAGCGCCGGGTTTCCAGCGGCTCCGGGCCGGCCACCGTCATCACATAGCTGATCCAGCCGCCGTTCTGGTATTGCAGCGGACGGCCCTCCTTGCGGTTGAACTCGTCCGCGATGCGTGCCGCGCGCACATGCGGCGGCACGTTGCGCTGATAGTCTTCGAGCGTGCGGCGCAAGCGCTTGCGGTAGACCAGTTGCGCGTCGAACTCGCCGCTCATGGTGCGGCGGACATAGTCCTGCACGTACTCCCGGTACCGCTGCTGCTTGAACACGCGTTGATAAAGCGCTTGCTGGAACTGCTGGGCTAGCGGCGTCCAGTCCGTGCGTACCGTTTCCAGGCCCTTGTAGACCATCTCTTCCCTGCCGTCCGCCTTGACGACCAGCCCCGCGTAGCGCTTCTTGCTGCCTTGCTCGGCGCCGCGCACGGTGGGCATCAGGAAGCGGCGGTAGTGGGTCTCGTACTGCAGCTCCAGCGCGCTCTCCAGTCCGTACTGTTGTTGCAGATGCTGCCGCCACCACTGGTTCACCTGCTGGACGAGGGCGTGGCCGATCCTGTCGGCGTCCGCTTCCGCGTGCGGCTGCTTCAGCCAGACAAAGGTCGAATCGGTATCGCCATAGATCACCTGGTAGCCCTGCGCCTCGATCAGCTCGCGCGTGCGGTGCATGATCTCGTGGCCGCGCATGGTGATCGACGACGCCAGGCGTGGGTCGAAGAAGCGGCAGACGCTGGAGCCTAGCACCCCGTAGAACGCATTCATGATGATCTTCAGGGCCTGCGACAAGGGCTTGTTGCCTTCGCGCTTGGCGGCTTCGCGGCCTTGCCAGATCTGCTGGACGATGGCCGGCAGGCAATGCCGGGTACGCGAGAAGCGCGCGCCGCGAAATCCCGGCACCGAGCTTTTGTCGGACGGATCCTGCAACCCTTCCACCAGCCCGAGCGGATCGATAAGGAAAGTGCGGATGATGGACGGGTACAGGCTCTTGTAGTCCAGCACCAGCACCGAATCGTACAGCCCGGGCTGCGAATCCATGACAAAGCCGCCGGGGCTGGCGCCCTCCGGCACCTCGCCCAGGTTCGGGGCAACATAGCCCTGGCGATGCATCAGCGGCATGTACAGGTGCGTGAAGGCGGCCACGCTGCCACCGCTGCGGTCCGCCGGCAGTCCCGTGACAGCGGCGCGCTCCAGCAGGAAGGTCAGCAACTCGGTCTTGGCAAAGATCCGGGTCACCAGTTCGCAGTCCTTGAGGTTGTAGCGGGCCAGCGCCGGCTTGTCTTCGGCGAAGCGGCGGTCGATCTCCGCCATCCGCTGATACGGGTTGTCGATGGACTTGCCCTCGCCTAGCAGCGTCTGCGCCACGCTCTCCAGGCTGAAGGACGGGAAGTTCCAGGTAGCGGACCGCAGCGCCTCGATGCCATCGATGATCAGGCGGCCAGCGGCGGAGGCAAAGAAATGGTTCTCCTTGAAGCCGTGCTCGCGCCACTCCAGCACATTGCCGCCCCGGCCAAACAGCAGCGGGACCTGATAGCGATCCGCGTGCTTCTGCAGCACGCGCAGGTCGAACTGCACCACGTTCCAGCCGATGATGGCATCGGGATCGTGCCGGGCTAGCCATTGGTTCAGCTTTTGCAGCATCAGCGGGTGGCTGGCGCAATACTCCAGGTCAAAGTCGACCGCGCTGTCGTCGCCGTTGGGTGGGCCGAGCATATACACCTGGCGCTGGCCGCAGCCTTCCAGCGCGATCGAGTACAGGTCGCCGTGGGCGGTGGTCTCGATGTCCAGCGAGACCAGCTTCAGCCGGGGCCGATATGCCGGCCCGGGTTTCATCTGGCTGTTGAGCAGGGGTCCCTTGCCGTTAGCCTCGTTAGCGTCGTTAGCTTCGTTGGCCTCGCCGGCAAACCAGACGGGCGCGGTGATGAAGCGCTCCATCAGGTAGCGCTCCGGGGGGCGGATGTCGGCCTCGTAGACGCTGACGCCGGCTTCCTTCAGCAATTTTTCCAGCTTGGTGAGCTGGCGGTAGTGCTGGCAGTACAGGCCCAGCACCGGGCGGCGATGGAAATCCGCGAGCGGGAGTTCGCGCAACACCACGTTGCGCTCGCCGCGCAAGACCGCCTCGGCGGTCTCGCGCTGCTCGGCCGGGACGAACGCCACCGAGKGCTGATGCGCCAGGCGGATATGCCGAGGGCCACTGTCGGTTGCCAGCCAGAACTCGACTTCCGTCCCGGCGGCCGTATCCCGCCAGTGCCGAGTCAGAAGAAAACCCTGTTGTCGTTGAGCCACCTGCCGCCTTTGAAAACCCACCCTGGCCGGCTATTTTACTGGTCCTTGGCCAGTCAAGCCCCGCTCAAGCCCCGTTCAGGCCCCGGTGAGGCCGGATGGCGCGCCCCGCCCTCCACGTTCCTGATGCAGCTTGAACACGGCCACCGCCTGCACCAGCTGCCGTGCCCGCGCATGCAGGCTTTCCGCCGCTGCCGAGCTTTCCTCCACCAGTGCGGCGTTCTGCTGGGTGGCCTGGTCCATCTGGCTCATGGCGGTTTCGATCTGCGCCACGCCCGCGCTCTGCTCCGTGCTGGCTGCGCTGATCTCGCCCATGATGTCGGTCACGCGCTTGATCGCCGCGACGATCTCCGTCATGGTGGCGCCGGCATGGTCCACCATGGCCGTGCCCTGCTCCACGCGCTCCACGCTGGCGTTGATCAGCGTCTTGATCTCCTTGGCCGCCTCGGCGCTGCGCTGCGCGAGATTGCGCACCTCACCCGCCACCACGGCAAAGCCACGCCCCTGTTCGCCGGCGCGCGCGGCCTCCACGGCGGCGTTCAGCGCCAGGATGTTGGTCTGGAACGCGATGCTGTCGATCACGCCGATGATGTCGGCAATCCTGCGCGAGCTGTCGTTGATGTCCTTCATGGTGCCCACCACCTGCCCGACCACGTCGCCACCCCTGCGCGCCACCGTGGTGGCGCCGATGGCGAACTGATTGGCCTGCAGYGCGTTGTCGGCGTTCTGCCTGACCGTGGAGCTGAGCTCCTCCATCGAGGCCGCGGTCTGCTCGAGCGCACTGGCCTGCTCCTCGGTACGGCCGGACAGGTCGCGGTTGCCATCGGCGATCTGCTGGCTCGCGCTGGCGACGCCCTCGGCGTTCTCGCGCACGTTGGCGATCACGCGCACCAGGCTAGCCTGCATATCCTTGAGCGCGCGCATCAGCTTGGCGGTTTCATTGTTGCCGCTGGCATCGAACTGCAGGCTCAGGTCACCCGCAGCCACGGCAGCCGACACCCGCACCGCCTGATTGATTGGCCGGGTGATGGCGCGGATGATCCATGTGGCCATGCAAACGGCGACCAGCAGCGCGATGGCACCCGAAGCCCAGATCGTGGCCTTCATGCGCTCGACGGCATCGATGGCCTCGCTGGTGGACGCTTCCATCAGCTTGTCCTGATGCTGGATCAGGCCTTCCACCGCGGCGAAGTAGGCCAGCTGGGCCGGGCGCAACTCGCCCAGCAGCATGTTCCTGGCTTCGTCGGCATTGCCTGCCGCCACCAGCCCGGTGAACTTGTCCTGCAGGGCCCCGTACGCGCCGCGCGCCTCTTTCACCTTGGCGAGCTCGGCCTGCCCCTTATCAGAGGTGATCTTGGTCTCCAGCCGGGCCCATTGGGCGGCAATGGTCTTTTGCGTGGCGGCTGTCAGTTCACGTTCCTTCTCGATATCCGTCGCCACCGTCATGATCACCATATTGCGCAGCGATCGCGCGATCTGGTTCAGGTTTCCCTCAATGTCGTTGAGATCCGCTATTTTTCTGTAGTGGTCACTTAATACCGTGTGCAATGCATCTTCCACGGTATGAATCTTGATGATCGATGTGCCGCCCATGAAGGCGATCAACAGAACCAGAATGCCGAATCCGGCAGTTAGGCGGGTCGATATTTTCATGTCACTGAAACGCATGGTTGTCCGTCGTCCTGGAAAAAGAAAGGAGGAATGCAAGAGGTAATCGGCCAGAGCCATCCCGGAAAAACAAGCGAGAGACCGGCAGGCGGCTGCGTGGCAACGCCGCCTGCACGGATGCCTGATCTTCGCTTGTCGTGGCAACCGATCGAGTGTCGGCTTCGGGAGAAAGACATCGGCTCGTACCGGCAAGGAATGCCGGCGTTCTTCATGCCGATGACTACATATCGGCAAGGTTGAGTGGCTCTTTAGTCCCTCGCGCAATGGCGTTGCGCGAATATCCGCGCTGCGGATATGGCTAGCCAGCCATCCTCTCTTTTAAGCAACTACTGGACATGGGGCGACGGATTGCGTGTCACACGAATTTCCCGGTGAGGCCGCCATCCACCACCAGCTCCGTGCCGGTGACATAGGCCGCCGCATCGGAGGCGAGGAAGGCGCAGGCGTGGGCCACGTCCCATGCGCTGCCCATGCGGCCCATCGGCACTTGCGCGGCGCGTGCACGGCGCGCCTCTTCCAGGCTGGTGCCGGAGAACATCTTCGCCACCGTGGTGGCGATGCGCGGCGTGTCGATCAGCCCCGGCACCACGGTGTTGGCGCGCACGCCATGCGGCGCATATTGTTGCGCCAGCATGCGCGTGAACTGCGTCACGGCTGCCTTGGTCACGCTGTAGGCCAGGTGCGGATAGCCCACGTAGCGCATGCCGGCGACCGACGAGATGGCGATGATGGCGCCGCGCCCGCGCGCCACCATGTCGGGCAGCACCTGCTGGCTGGCCAGCAGCAGGCTGCGCACGTTGACGGCGTGGATGCGGTCCAGGTCGTCCGCGGTGGTCTCCATCGGGCCACCGGTCTTGCCAATGCCTACGTTGTGATGCAGCACGTCCACCATGCCGAAGCGCTCGCGCGCCGCGGCGAAGAGCCGCGCCACTTCAGCCTCCACGGACACATCGCCCGTGAAGGTCTCGGCGATGCCGCCCTCGGCCCGGATCAGCGCCGTGGTTTCTTCGGCCGAGGCCGCGTCGCGGTCCACCACGCAGACCTGCGCGCCCAGGCGCGCGTAGGTCACGCTGGCCGCGCGGCCGATGCTCCAGCCCGGCCCCGCGGAGCCCGCGCCGGCGACAAAGACCGTGCGGCCCGTGAGATCGAGCGGCAACGCTGGCGGGCGCGCCGCCGCTGCGCTGTCGCCTGGGTTCGCTAGGTCCGCTAGGTTCGATACGTTCGTCATTTCACGCGCCCTCCCCTGGCCGGTGCCCGCCTTCGCCCACGTAAGGAATCGCGTGCTCGATGGTGTCCCAGATAAAACGGCCCGAGGGGCTTTGCTGCTCCTCCACGATATGCGCCACCAGCCCGGCCGCGCGCGAGATCACGGCAAAGCCGCGCATCACGGCCGTGGGCACGCCCAGCTCACCCAGCAAGGCGGCCACGGCGCCGGTGGCGTTGATGGTGATGGGCCGCCCGGCCACGGCATCCACCGCGCTGGACAGGCGCTCCAGCGCGCGGATCTTGTCGCCGGCCAGGTCGGGCTCGGCGCGGCCCATTTCCAGCAGCTTGTAGGCGCGCGGGTCCACCGGCTTGTGCAGGTGGTGGCCAAAGCCGGGCACATGGCTCTTGATGGACTTGTAGTGGCGCGCGATCTCCATGGCCTCGGCATCGGGATCGGCGGCCGCGCCGATGCGGTCGAGCAGTTGCGCGCAGTTCTCCATGGTGCCCACGAAGGAGCTGCCTACGGCTAGCAGGCCGGCGGATACGGCGCCCTGCAGGTTCTCGGGCGCGCTCATGTAGATCAGCCGCGTGGCGATGGCGCTAGGCGTGAGGCCGTGCTCCATCAGCACGATCAGCACCACGTCGGTGATGCGCAGGTCCACCGGGCGCGGCTCGCGGCCCAGGATCTGCATGAGCATGACCTCGGTAAAGGTCTTCTTGCCCATTAGGTCCTCGACCAGGTCCGCGTCGCGGTAATGCAGGCTGGTGAGGGTGTGGGTGCAAAGGCGGGTGACGGGCTTGGAGGAAGCTGGGGAAGTCATGATGGGTTCTCAGTGGATGCGTTGGCAGGGGTCGGGGCCGATGGGGCTTCGGGGCCGATGGCGCGTTCGCGCACGGCGGTCTTGAGCACCTTGCCCACGGCGGAGCGCGGCAGGCTCGCATGAAAGTGGACGCGCTTGGGCGTTTGCACGGGGCCCAGGCGCTCGCGCACAAAGGCAATCAGTTCGCCTTCGGTGGCATGCTGGCCGGGGCGCAGCTGCACGGCAGCCTGCACCGCTTCGCCCCATTTTTCGTCGGGCACGCCGAACACCGTGCATTCGTGCACCGCCGGGTGCTGGCCCAGCGCGTTCTCCACATCCACCGGATAAACGTTGAAGCCGCCGGTGATGACCATGTCCTTGAGCCGGTCCTTGAGGTACAGGTAGCCGCGTTCGTCGATCAGGCCGCGGTCGCCCGTGTGCAGCCAGCCGTCCACCAGCGTCTCGGCGGATTTCTCCGGCAAGCGCCAGTAGCCGCTCATCACCAGGTCGCCGCGCGCGACCACCTCGCCGACCTCGCCCGGGGGCAGCAGGCGGCCGTCCGGGGCCATGATGGCCACGTCGCTGAACCAGGTGGGCAGGCCTACAGCGGCCCAGTTGCGCTCGTCCTCGAAATCCGCAGGGCGCATCACGGTCAGGCTCTGCGGCGCCTCGGTTTGCCCGTAGGTGGTGCCCAGCACGGGGCCGAAGAACGCGCGCACCTCGCGGATCTTCTCGGGCGGCATCGGCGCGCCGCCGTAGATCAGGCGGCGCAGGCAGGGGAAGTCCGCGCGTGTGGCGCCGGGCAGCGCCATCAGCATGTAGACCAGCGTGGGCGGCATGAAGCACACGGTGCCGCCCCGCTCGCGAAACGCGGTGCGCACCGCCTCCGCACCGGCCTCGGCCAGCACCACGTGGCAGCCGCCCTGCGCCAGGATGGGCAACAGGTAGGTCGACGTGCCATGCGTGATCGGCGCGGCCACGATGTAGCGCTCGTGCTCGTCAAAGCCCCAGGCGTGGATCTGGTTGGAGACGTTGGTCATCCAGGCGCGGTACGGCTGCATCACGCCCTTGGGCGCGCCCGTGGTGCCGCCGGTGAACTTGATCGCCTGCGTGGCCTCCTCCGGCAGCGCAAAGGCCGGGCGCGATGCGCCGGCATGCTGCGCGATCAGCGCGGCCACCGAGCTCTCCCCGGGTGGCGGCGAGCCGCTATAGATGCGCGCGCCGGCCGCGCCCTCCAGCAGTCCGGCGCAGGCCACATCGAGCACCAGGATGGAGGGCTCGGTGGCGTCGATGATGCGGCGTATCTCCGGCCGGGTGCTCTTGGGGTTCAGCGGCACCCAGACCTTGCCGCAGGCCAGCACCGCCAAGAGCGCGACGATGTGCTCGGCGCTGTTCTTCGCGCAAATGCCCACGCGGCTCTGCAGGGTGTTGTCAAGCGCATTGAGCGCCGTGGCCAGCGCGGCCACCTGGGCGGCCAGCGCGTCGTAGCGGATCGCGCCTTCGGGGGCGTCGATGGCAATGTTGCCGGGCCAGCGCGCCGCGGCGCGCCAGAAGAAGTCGATCGGGTACATGTAGGCAACGCTCCTTGCTTGTTATTCGGCCTTGGCGCCGGACTGTTTCACCACGTCATGCCAGCGCTTGGTTTCCGCCGCGATCAGGCGGCGCAATTGCTCAGGCGTGCCAGGCTCGGGGGTGGCCGCCAGATCCTGCAAGCGCTGGCGCACGTCGGGCGCGGCCAGCACCTTGTTGAGGGCCGAGTTCAGGCGCTCGATCACCGGCCGCGGCGTGCCGGCGGGCGCGGCCAGGCTGAACCACGATTGCACGTCAAAGCCGGGAAAGCCCGACTCGGCAACAGTCGGCACCTCGGGCAGCAGCGGCGAGCGCTGGGCGCTGGTGATGGCAATGGCGCGCAACCGCCCCGCCTTCACGTGCGGCAGGGCCGAAGGCGTGTTGTCGAACATCGATTGCACCTGCCCGCCCAGCAGGTCGGTCACCGCCGGCGCGCTGCCCCGATACGGGATGTGCAGCATGTTCAGCCGGGCCTGCATCTTGAACATCTCGCCCGACAGGTGGATGGACGAGCCGCTGCCCGACGACGCAAAGGTGATGCCGTCCTGCGACGCCTTGGCAAAACGGATGTAGTCGGCAAGGGTTTTCACCGGCAGCTTGGGGTTCACCACCAGGATGTTGGGAATCCTGGCGATCAGCCCGATGGGCTCGAAGTCCTTTTGCGGGTCGTAGCCAAGCTTGTCGTACAGCGACGCGTTGATGGTGTTGGCGATGGTGTAGACGTAGAGCGTGTAACCATCGGGCACGGACTTGGCCACCACCTCGGCGCCCACGTTACTATTGGCGCCCGCCCGGTTGTCCACCACCATCGGCTGGCCCAGCTGCTCGCCCAGCTTGAGCGCGATGATGCGCGCGATCACGTCCGTGGCGCCGCMGGCGGCGTAGCCAACCACGAGCTTGATGGGCTTGGTGGGCCAGGCAGCCTGGGCGCTGGGCTGGGCATGAAGCGGCAGCGCCAGGCCGGCGGCCAGGCTGAGGGCCGCCGCGAACGCCAACAGGCGCCGGCGCGGGGCATGATGCAAGGTCATGGTTTGTCTCCTGTTTTGGCAGTGCAATGCCGTAGCTGKCCCCCTTCTGGCCGCGCTGCGGCATACTGCGGGTGGCTTCCATCGACCGAGAAATTCTTCCCCATGCCTGCCCGCTCCGCCAATCAAAACGTCCGCCTGTCGGACGTTTCTGCCAAAGGCAAGGCAGCCCTCGGCCCCCTTCCCGACGCCGCCGATGCTGCCCAGCCCGCCGAAGACAGCGGCAGCCGCACGCTGCGGCGCGGCCTGCAATTGCTGGATGCGGTGCTGGCCAGCGGCCGCGAAGGCCTGCGCGTAGTCGACCTGTGCCGCATCGCGGCGCTGGAGCGCGCCACGGTCTACCGCCTGCTGGCCACCTTGATGGAAAGCGGCTATGTGGCGCAGCGCGGGCGCTTTCGCTACGTGGCGGGGCCGCGCCTGTCGGCGCTTGCGCAGCCGCATGCCACCGATGGCCTGGCGGCACGGCTACAGCCAGTGCTGGCACGCGTGAGTGCCGCCTGTGGGGATGCCGCCTTCGCCATCGTGCGCGAAGGCGCGATCTCGCACTGCATCGCGCGCCATGTCGGGACGCACCCGGTGCAGATCCTCGTGATCCAGGTCGGCACGCGCCAGCCGCTGGGCGTCGGCGCCGCCGGGCTGGCCCTGCTGGCGGCGCTGCCGCAAGACGACGTGGCGCAATGCATCGCCGCCAATGCCGCGGCGCTAGGCCACTATGGCGGCATGACGCCCGAGCGCATGAATATCCTGGTGCGCGCCACGCGCGAGCGCGGCTGGTCCGTGATCGGCAATCACGCCACCCGCGGCGTGCTGGCCGTGGGCATGGCGGTGCACAACACGGACGGCGAGCCGGTGGCGGGCATCAGCGTGGCCTCCACKCTGGCCCGCATGCCGCGCGAGCGCCAGCAACTGATTGCGCGGGCCATGCGTGAATCGCGGGCGGCGTTGTTGCCTAAGGGACTGTGAAAGCGATAAGTGGCAGCCCCCTACCCCCAAGACACATCCCGAAACGCCTCCACCAGAAAGTCCACCAGCCGGCGCACCTTGAGCGGCAACTGCTTGCGCGTCGGATACACGGCGTACACGCCGATCTCGATCGCGCGGAACTCGGGCATCAGTTCAACCAGGTCCCCGCGCCGCAAGTCGTCCTGGAGCATGAAGCTCGGCTGCAGCATGATGCCGCCATGCGCCAGCGCAATGGCGCGGCACGTGTCGCCATTGTTGGAATACACCCGGGCGCGGGTGCTCACGCTGACCTTGCCGTGCGGGCCATCGAACTGCCATTCGTCGCGCCCGGACCAGTTGGTATAGGCCAGCACGCGGTGCCCGGCCAGTTCATGCGGATGGGTTGGCGCGCCGTGCTGCGCCAGGTAGGCGGGCGACGCGCATAGCACCATGCGGGTTGCGACCAGTTTGCGGCTGATCAGCGCGGAGCTTGGCATGTCGCCGATGCGCACGGCAAGGTCGTAACCTTCGTCGACCAGGTCCACCACACGGTCATTGAGGGTGATATCGAGATCAACCTGCGGATACGCCGCCATGAAGGCGCTCCAGAGCGGCGCGAGGTGCAGGATGCCAAATGTGAGCGGCACGTTGATACGGATCAGCCCGCTGGGTTCCTGCTTGCGGGACGTGATCTCGGATTCGGCATCATCCAGCGCCGCCAGCACTTCGCGCGCGCGCTGGTAGAAAATGCGCCCTTCCTCGGTCATCGACAGCCGGCGTGTGGTGCGCTGCAGCAGGCGCACGCCCAGGCGCTGTTCCAGCGCATCCACATGGCGCGAGACCGCGGCCTTGGACATGCGCAGGCCCTCGACCGCACCGACAAAGCTGCCGGCGTCGACCACGGCGGTGAATACGGTCATTTCCAGGGCGCGGTCCATGGGGTAGCCTCGGCATTGGCTCATTGTCTCGATAATCGGGACTATATATCACACGAACGGCGGTTTATGACTGCCGGATGAATCAATAGACTAGCGAGATTCCCTATGTCGTTGCACGCCGCGGGTTTTGCCGTGGCCACCGGAGAATCCGAGATGTCTACCGCACTTCCCGTCCTGTTTGTCTCCCATGGCGCGCCCACCTTCGCCATCGAGCCGGGCCTGGCCGGCCCGCAACTCGCCGCGCTAGGCCGTGTGCTGCCGGCGCCCAAGGCGGTGCTGGTGGTCTCGCCCCACTGGGAAACGCGAGGCGGCGTGCGCGTGACGGCAAGTGCACAGCCCGAGACCATCCACGATTTCGGCGGCTTCCCGCGTGCCCTGTACGAGATCCGCTACCCGGCGGCCGGGCATCCGGCATTGGCCGAGCGCACGGTGGCGCTGCTGGCGCAGGCCGGGTTCAACGCCGGGCTGGATCCGCAGCGCGGCCTGGATCACGGCGCCTGGGTGCCGATCCGCCACCTGTATCCCGATGCGCAGGTGCCGGTGTTCCAGGTGTCGCTGCCGCAGCCGCTGGACCCGGCCGGCGCGCTGGCGCTGGGCCGTGMGCTGGCGCCGCTGCGCGAGCAGGGCGTGCTGATCGTCGCCTCCGGCAGCATGACGCACAACCTCCATGAATTCCGCGGCCATGGCGGCGGCGATGCCCCGTACGTGGCAGCATTCACGCAGTGGGTACGCGAGGCKGTGCGCAGCGCCATGCGCACCGCAGACTTGCAGCCGCTGATCGATTACCGGCGCCAGGCCCCGCACGCGGAGCGCGCGCACCCGACCGACGAGCACTTCCTGCCGCTGCTGGTGGCCATCGGCGCAGCCGAAGCAGGCGAGCCGCTGGCGGTGATAGACGGCGGCATCACCTACGGGATCTTGTCGATGGAATCGTATGTACTCGGCCAAGTCCGGCCGCTAGCCGCGCAGCCCGTTGCGGCCTGATTCCCTGCCTGAACCCTTGCCTGATCCCCTTGCCCGATTCCTTGTTCACAGCCACGCGAGACGATATGAACACCACCCGCAATGAAATCGGCCCGCTGGCCGAAGACCCCGCGACCGGCCTGCGTTATCGCTTGCGAAAGGCGCAAGCGGATGCGGCCGCAGCGCCTGCCGCGCGGCTCCTGCTGCTGCACGGCGTAGGCAGCAACGAGACCAGCCTCGCGCCGGTGGCCACCCGTATCGACCCGCGCGTGGACGTGGTGCTGGTGCAAGGCCCGCTCACCTTCGGGCCCGGCCAGCATGGCTTTTTCGAGGTCAGCTTCGCCGGTGGCGCGCCCGCCATCAACGCAGTCCAGGCGGAGCGCAGCCGCCAGCAGTTGATTGCCTTCGTCCGTGCCCTCCATGCGCAGGATGGCGCCCTGCCCGYGCGCACGGTGATCGCCGGCTTCAGCCAGGGCGGCATCCTCAGCGCCAGCGTTGGCCTGAGCGCGCCAGCCGACGTGGCGGGCTTTGCCGTGCTGAGCGGGCGCATCCTGCCGGAGATCGAGCCGCACCTCGCCCCGCCTGAGACGCTTGCCGGGTTATCGGCCTTTATCGCGCACGGGGAGTTCGACAACAAGCTGCCCGTCGCGTGGGCCGAGCGCGCGGACCAGTGGCTGGACGCGCTGGGTGTGCCGCATCAGTCGCGGCGCTACCCCATTGGCCATGACCTGACCGCCGACGTGGTAGCCGATTTCCAGCAATGGCTTGCCGGCGTGCTTTTTCCTGTCTAATCCTTACCCTGCACAAAACCCAAAAACCAAGAAACCCGATACCCGCCCCCCTGATCGCATGTACACGAAAGGCACCGCAGTAGAGATCCAGTTTTCCCCGAAGCGCCTGAACGACGGCGCGGGCGATCCATACTGGATCGACCTGACCACGGAAGAGGCACAGGCGCTGCTTGCACTGTTGCAGGCGCGCCTGGCGCCCGGCGGCGAAGCCACGGCGGCGCCGCTTGTCTTCAGCCTGGACGAGCCGGAACAAGAGAAGGCCGCCGCGCAGCCGGAAGCCCCCATCGCGGCAAAGGCCGCATCCGCCGCCACCGGCGCGTTCAAGCAATGGGTGTGCATCATCTGCGGCTGGGTCTATGACGAGGCCGCAGGCCTTCCGGAGGACGGCATCGCACCCGGTACCCGCTGGGAAGACATTCCCGACGACTGGCGCTGCCCGCTGTGCGACGTGGGCAAGGAAGACTTTGCGATGGTGGCATTCTGATCGGGACCAGGCAATCTGGTTGCGCACGCAACTAGATTGGATTATCTTGAACTGGTTGCGCACACAACCAGGAGACAAGACATGTACCAGCGCGAAGTCCACGCCGCATCCCTGCCGGTGCTGCACCCCGGCGGCATGGATGCCCCGCGCCAGGTCGTCATCGCCGGCGGCGGGCCCGTCGGGCTGGCCGCCGCGCTAGCCCTGGCCCGCCACGGCATCCCCAGCGTGGTGCTGGAGGCGGACGACGGCACCTGTGAAGGCAGCCGGGCCATCTGCATCTCCCGGCGCTCGCTGGAAATCCTCGACGCGCTCGGGGTCGCCGCCCCGGTCTTGGACAAAGGCCTCGCCTGGGCGGGCGGCCGCAGCTACTACCGCAACGAGGAGGTGCTGCACTTCACCATGGCGCACGAACCCGGGCAGGTCTTTCCGCCCATGGTCAACATCCAGCAGTACTACATCGAGCAATACCTGCTCGACGCCATCGCGCGCTACCCGGACCTGATCGAAATCCGCTGGCAGAACCGCGTTACCGCCGTCACGCAAGACAGCAACGGCGTGACGCTGGCGGTAGCCGCGGGCGACCATGCCTACACGGTGCGTGCGGACTGGCTGGTGGCAGCCGACGGCGGCCGCAGCGCCGTGCGCGATGCGCTAGGCTTGTCATTGCGCGGCATGCAGTACGAGGGCCGCTACGTCATCGTGGATATCGCTATCGACGCCCCGCGCGAGGTCGAGCGGCTGGCGTGGTTCGATCCGCCGTCCAACCCCGGCTCCACCATCTTGCTGCACCAGCAGCCGGACCAGGTGTGGCGCATCGACTACCAGGTCGGCGAGCACGAGGATGCGGAGCAGGCCGTCAAGCCGGAAAACGTGCTGCCGCGCGTGGCGAGCCACCTCAAGATGATGGGCGTGACCGCGCCGTGGGAGCCGCTGTGGATCTCGATCTACAACGCGAAGTGCCTCACGCTGGATAGCTACGTGCACGGCCGCACGCTCTTTGCCGGCGACGCCGCGCACCTGGTGCCCATCTTTGGCGTGCGCGGCCTGAACAGCGGCTTCGACGATGCCTTCAACCTCGCCTGGAAGCTCGCCCTTGCCGTGCGCGGCAAGGCTTCCCCCGGCTTGCTGCCCTCCTACTCCACGGAGCGCGTGGCGGCGGCGCGCGAGAACATGCGCTTCGGCGCGAAGAGCACGGAGTTCATGGCCCCGCCCTCGCCTGCCTTTGCCTTGATGCGTGAAGCCGTGCTGGGGCTATCGGCGGCGCACGCGGAACTGCGTTCGCTGATCAACCCGCGCCAGACCAGTCCGGCGGTCTTTGCCGACTCGCCCATTGCCGCGACGGACGACCCTGCCTTCAAGGCCGGTCCGGCGCCGGGCGCCGCGCTGACTGACATGCCGCTGGTCGGCCCGCACGGCGCACCGACTTCGCTGGTCCGCTGCATCGGCAAAGGCTTCACCGCGTTTTGCTTTGCCGGCGCCGGCCAGGACCTGGACGACGCCGTGCCCGGGCTGCGCCAGCTATGCGACAGCGGCCTGGAACTGGATTGCCACCTGATTGCGGGCACGGCGCCCGCGGCGGGACGGCTGACCGATCCGCAGGATGCCGTGCGGCGCGCACTGGACGCCGTCGACGGTACGCTCTACCTGGTCCGCCCGGATGGCTACGTCAGCGGCCGCTGGCGACAAGCCCGCGCCGGCGATGTGCGCAACGCCATCGCCCTTGCCATGCAGATCGCCTAAGAGGCTGTTTCAAAATGAAGCGAAGCGGTTCTGGCTAGGCGCGCGGCCGCAGACAGTACAAGTGGTACGGCCAAGGCCGCGCAACGACGCCAGCATCTTTTGGAAATGGCCTCTAGGCCGGAGAACCCTATGCAAACGACCATGAGCCCGACCGAGCTCGATGAAATCTACACGGCGATGTGCTACCGCATGACCGCGCTCGGCGAGCACGACACTCCGCTCTACCTGGCCCGCGTAGCGCTGCTGGCGCTCAGCCGCCATGCCGGCTTTGCCGATGCGACGCGATTGCTCGATGAGGTCTCGCGCAGCTTCGAAGCAACGGACGCGGACAACACGCCTGGCCGCGCATCATGACGAGCCCCAAGCTCTCCCTCTCCGGCTTCGCCACGTACCGCCTGCACCGCATCGTCAAGCAGTTCGACCGCGGCATCGCGCAGGCCTATTCGGAAGCGCTAGGCCTGTCGCTCAGCGAAGCCAGGACGCTCGCCGCCATCGGCGAGTTCGGCCCCTTCCTGGTCATCGACCTTGCGCGCTTCGCCAACCTGGACAAAAGCCAGGCCAGCCGCGCGGCCGATCACCTCATCAAGCAAGGCCTGGTCAGGCGCGAGCCATCCCCCACCGACGGCCGCGCGGTGCTGATCTCGCTGTCAGCCGAAGGCAAGCCGCTGTTTGAGAAGATCATGCGGATCGCCTCCAGCCGGCACGAGACGCTGATGTCCGCGCTTTCCCCCCAGGAGCGCGCGGTGATGGAGCTCGCGCTGGGCAAGCTGCTGGCGCAGGTGGAGTCGATGCTGTAGGGATGCCTGCGTTGCTCGGCGGGGGCCTGTGCAAGCGGAGAGGGAAATCAGCGGACGCGGCGAGGCGCAATGCGCTCTCGCCGTCATCGAGCCCGAAGGCGTGGAAAAGTCAGGCTTTCTTGACGCGGGGCTTGCGCGGCGTGGCGGCACCGCTGGCCACTGGGATGGCGGCAAGGCCTGCACCCCGTTTCCATCCCTCGATGCCGTCCAAGGTAATGCGCAGCCCTTCCTCGAACGCCATGTCCGAGCTCAACCGCGAGAACGACTTGCTGACAAAGCGGGCGCCGGGATATTGCAGCGGCGACACGGACTCCAGCTTGTTCTCGATGAAGGCCTGGTGGTAGGCCGGCAACTGGCGGGAAGCCTCCGCCATGCTGGCGGAAACAAGGTATTGCGCCAGCAGGTGATAGCCAAGCGCGACTTGGTCCGCATTGAACCCGCCTTGCATCATGGCCGACGTCATGCGGTTGAAAAACTCCATCCCGTAGTCGGTCTCCCCCGGCTGCACATCCTGGAACAGCCGGAACCGGTTGTGCGAGGCCACATAGATGCTCACGCCGGGGTTTTCGATCGCCACCTGGAAACTCAGCCGCGAGAAAGACTCCACGTCGCGGCGCCAGTCCCCGGTGAGCGACGAGAGCCGGCCCAGCCGCTGCCGGTAGTAGTCATTCAGCACGCCGGAAACCAGTTGATCCCGCCCGCCCAGGTAATAGTGGATGAGCCCGGGTGCCACGCCGAAATCCTTGGCCAGCTGGACCATGGAGATCTGGTCCAGCGGCATGGTCTTCGTTAGTTCAATGGCGCGCTGCAGGATGGCGACCCGGCTCAGCGTCGCCTCCGCGCCGATCGGCGAGTCCGTCTTGGGCGGACGGCCCCGGCGGCGCGGCATGGCGGGAGGGGGTTCGGCTACGGTGGCGGTTTTCTTGGCGGCTGGCATAGGTCAGTGGCGGATCGGCACAGGTGGCGCGGCTTGATAATTGCGCCCGTGCTAATTCTACCTGTCAACGGGCCAGGTCCGGTCCTGACCCGTGCTCAGGCGCCGGCGGCCGCCGGCGTCACGGCCGGCAGCTCGCCCGCCCGCCGGTAGCGGCCAAGGGAAAGCGTCAGCGCGGCGGCCAGCAACAGCATGCAGGACAGTGCCAGCAGCGGCGCATCGTAGCTGCCATGGCGGTCGAACCAGGCGCCGAGCCCGATCGGGCCGAGCACCGCGCCAAAGCCATAGCCGGAAAACGCGATGCCGAACAAGGCACCAAAGGAGCGCAAGCCGAAGTACGAACGCACCAGGTACGAGATCAGGTCGCCTTCCGCACCGATGGTGAGGCCAATCAGCGAGGTGGCGAGCAGCAACGCCTGGTAGTCATGCGCCGAGCGCAGCAGGAAGATGCCCAGCGCGCCACCGCCGAAGAACACGCAGGCGACGAATGGTGCGTGGATCCGGTCGATCAGCACGCCGGTCAGGATGCGGCCGATCAGCAGGCCGATGCCAACCATCGAGGCGCTGCGCGCTGCGTCCGCCGGGCTGAAGCCCCGATCGGCAAACATTGCCGGCAGATGCGGCCCAAGCGACAGCGTAGCGGAGGACCCCAGCACGAACACCGCCCAGATGGCCCACAGGCGATAGCTGCGCAGCGCCTCGGCAAACGGCACGCCGTCAACCACCTGGCCGCGCGCGGCACCCTGCGGCCTTCCCGCCGTCTTGCGTTCCCGCAACAGCGAGCACGCCAGCAAGGACAAGACGATCGACCCGGCGCCCAGCGCCACATAGGCAGTGCGCCAGCCATATCCGGTCACCAGATACTGCGCGGCGGCTGGCATCAATATGGTGCCGGCCCCCAGGCCGCACATGGCAACGCCAAGCGCCAGGCCAAGACGGCGGTCGAACCACTGCGGCAGCACGGCGAGATAGCCGAGCACCGACGTGGCCGCGCCGAACACGCCTACCACCACGGACAGGCTGATCCACATGGCCTTGCTGCCGTCCTGCAGTGCCATGCACGCCGTGGCGATGCCGAAGACCACCGCGGACACGGCGATCACGCGCCGGATGCCGTAGCGGTCCATCATGGTCCCGACCAGCGGGCTCACCACCGCCAGCCCGAACATCGAGGCCGCGTAGGAAAGCGACGCCTCCGAGCGGCCCCAGCCGAACTCAGCGGCCAGCGGGCGCACGAACACGCCAGCGGTGGCATTGAACAGCGGCGCATAGCCGGCCAGCATGCCCAGCGCCGCGCCCAGCACTACCGCGATATAAGGCCAACGTCCAGTCCGGGACGCCGTTCCATCGGTTTCTTGCATCATGTCGTCTCCTCGGGCACTTACGGCCCTTACACCAGCCCGGTCTTGCTGCCGAGATACGCGCCGGCATCCGGCGCCACCGCTTCGAGGCCCAGGCGCCGCATCATCTGCCGCGCCGTGCAGACAGCCGTGGAGGTGACGGGCACGCCCAGCGCCAGCTGCGCGCGCTCAATCGCCGCGAACGACGGCATCTGCACGCAGGCGGACAGCACCACCGTGTCCACGCCGGCGGTGTCCAGGCGCTTCACGTCCTCCAGCAATTGCAGCGGATCGCGCTCGCCGACCTCCAGGTTATCGAGGATCGAAAAGTTGATCGCGTCCTTGACCTCGATGCCTTCGCTTTCGATGTACTCGACCACGGTGCGCGTCAGCGCATCGCTGTAGGGCGCCATCAGCGCAATGCGCCTGGCGCCAAAGTCCTTCAGCTCTTCGACMAGCGCGCCGGCCGAGGTCATGATCGCGGGCCGGTAAGGTGCATCGGCGATAGCCGCGTTGAGGTCTTCAATCACTTGCCGGTGGTAGCCCTTGCCCATGCACATCGTGGCCACCAGGCAGGCCGTGCTCATCACATCCACGCGCGCATCGGCAAGCTCCAGCGCGCAGCGGCCCATGTCGCGGTTCATGCGCTCCAGCTCTTGCGCCACCACGCGGTGCATGCGCACGCGGCTGGAATGAAAGGAGAAACGCTGTGGCAGTTGCTGCATGCGCCCGGCGAAGATGGCGGGCACTTCGCGCTCCATCGTGATGTTGGAGCTGGGGACGATCTGGCCAATTCGGTAATTCATCTTGGGTTCGCTTGTTCGCTTGTTCTCGTTAAGTCCGGGGCTCTGCGGCCGGCTTGCGCAGGAACGCGCCTAGCGCGGCGCGCAGGGAATCCGGGATCGGCGTGCCCACGCGCTCGTCCAGCCGCACGCAGACCGGGGAAAACACGGCATCGAACACCGGCGCCCCGCCGGGACGCCTGGCGATGCAGCGGATGTCATAGGAGCGCGTACGGATGGCTTCGACGAAGCACTCGATGTCGATCACGTCGTCCGGCCACAACGTGCCGATGAACTCGAAGCGCATCGCCTTGCACGGCGTGCCCACGCCGTGCGCCTCGCCCAGCCGCCCCGCGCCGCCGGCCATGTGGTCGGCAAACAGCCCGACCGCGCCCAGCAGGTAGTCGGTGAAGCGGCCCGTGTACACCACGCCAGCGGGATCGCAATCGCCCCAGCGCACGGTGCGGCGCACCACGAACGGCTGCTCGCTCAGCACGTATTCGGTGGCGCGCATCATGGCTGCGGCGCGGTGAGATCGGTGACGCCCGCGGCCGCCAGCTCGGCGATCAGGGTGGGATACTGTTCGCGCAGCCGGCTCACATCCACGCGGCCGGTGCGGGTCATGAAGCGGTAGACGAACTCATGCGGCGTCGCCAGGTTCATCCATTCGCGGATACGCTCGTACCAGTTGTACGAAGCCTCCGAGGCGCGGATGAGCTTGGCCTTTTGCGGGCGGCGCACCTCGTCGTAGCGCTGCAGCGCCGCCGGCACATCGCCGGGGAAGGCGACGATGGCCTCGGCCAGCGCGATCGCGTCTTCCATGGCGATCCGGGTACCCGAGCCGATCGAGAAGTGGGCGCTGGTCAGCGCGTCCCCGATCAGCACCTGGTTGCCGACGTGCCAGGTCTGGTTGATCACGACCGGGAACTGGCGCCAGTTCGAGTTGTTGCAGACCAGCTTGTAGCCACCCAGCTCCGCGCCGAACACCGTCTCGAACAAGGCCTGGCGCGCCGCGTTGGACATTGCGTCCATATCGAAATCCTGCCAGGTCCGGTGGTCGCACTCAGCCACGAACGTGCTCATGGCGTCCGAATACGGGTAGTAATGCGCGACAAAATAGCCGCCCTCGTACTGCCGGAACACCAGGGCCGGATTCGGGAACGCCTTCGCCACGCCGTACCAGGCAAAGTGGTTGGTCAGGTTGTGGCGCGTGGTGCCGAAGCCCCCCTCGTTAGACGCCCGCAGCAGCGAGTTGACGCCATCGGCACCCACGATCAGGTCGGCTTCGATGGCCGCAAAGTCGCTGATGCGCTTGTTGTAAGTCACGCGCACCCCGAGCTCGCGGGCACGCGCCTGCAACACCGACAGCAGCTGGATGCGAGGAATCGCGCCGCCGCCCGCGCCGGGGCGCTTCATGGTGATCGGCGCCTCGTGGCTCACGATGGTGTGCCGGTCGCTGAAGCGCATCGCCTTGGCGAGCTCGTCGACCACCGCCGGGGATGCGGCGCGCAGGTTGGACAGGCCGGTGTCGGCGAGCACCACGCCGAAGCCGAAGGTGGCGTCCTCCGGGTTCTGCTCGTAGATGTCGATCTCCACCGGTGCCAGCCGCTCCTTGAGCAGGATGGAGAGGAAGAGCCCGGAAGGGCCGCCCCCGATGATGGCCACTTTCATCGCGGCTTTCATTGCGGCTTTCATTGCGCCTCCTCCGGGGAAATCACCAGCGCGTCCATATCGAACTGGACGATGCGCCCGACCAGGCCGCCGGTCAGCGCGCCATACCAGACTGCCGGCTTGAAGCCTAGCGCCTTGCGCCGGAAGCAGATCTGCGGATTGCCGTCGATGCGCACATAGCCGTTTTTCAGCGAGGTGGTGGCATAGCCGTCGGTAGTACGCGCCACGCTAATCAGCGCGGCAAACTCCGGCACGTCCAGCACATAGACCGATGCCTTGCCAGCCTGCTCCGGTGCCGTGCCGATCTGCACGGCCTTGCGTTGCCAGACCGGCTCGATGGACGTGAAAGCCGTGGCGGCGTCCGCCGCCTTCTCCAGCTGCATGGCTGCCTCGATGGTCAGCGCCGCGTCAAGCGCATCGGCCTCGCTGAACGGGCGCAGTTGCCAGGTGATCTCGATCGGATAGCCGTTGGGATCGTTGAAGTAGATCGACTCGATGACCTCGTGGCGGATCTGGTAGCGCACCGGAATGCCGACCGCTTCCACGCGCTGGCGCCATTCCAGCAGCTCCGCTTCGTCGCGCACGCGCCAGGCGGTGTGCGTGGCGCGATCCTGGTAGTGCTCGCGCACCGCCAGCCAGTCCGGCCGCTCGGTGCCGATGTAGTAGAAGAAGGCAATGGTGCTGCTGTTGCCGCTATCGAAGAAGAAGTGCAGGAAGTCCGCATGATTGTCCGGGCCCCAGCCCTTGGCCGAGATGGCGTGGACCAGCGGCAGGCCAAGCAGGTCTCGGTAGAAATGTACGGTCTGGGCCAGCTTCCAGGTGGGACGCGCGGTGTGATGCACGCCATGCAACTGCACGGACGGCACGCCGACAAGGTGTTTCGCTTCGGTCATTTCACTTCCCTTCGGTTACGGTGTTGCCAGCCGTCTCGGCCTCGAGCAACTGGATGATCTGCTGGCGCAACAGCACCTTGCTGAGCTTGCCGGATGCGGTCAGCGGGAACTCTTGGACGACTTCGAGCCGCTCTGGCCACTTGAACTTGGCCAGGCCGGCTTCCTGCAGGTATTGGGTCAGTTGCGCCAGCGTAAGGTCGCTTGCGGGCGGCTTGGGTATGACGAAGGCGCACACGCGCTCGCCATAGACGCGGTCGGGCATGCCCACTACAGCGCAGGCCAACACGCCCGGGTGCAGGTTGACGACGTTCTCCAGCTCCTCGGCATTGATCTTCTCGCCGCCGCGATCCACCACATCCTTGATGCGCCCGAAGAAGAAGTAGTAACGTTTGCCGTCCACCACGCGCGACGTCATCAGGTCACCGGAGCGGTAGAAGCCGTCCGCGGTGAAGCGCGTCACGTCCTCCTTCTCGGATTTGTAGTAKCCGCGGATGGTGTAAGGCCCGCGGAACAGGGCCTCGCCGGGTTCGCCGTCGGCCACGGGATCCTCTGTGCCCGGTGACACGAGCTTGACCTCGTCATGCGTGGACACCGGGCTGCCGACGGAGGTGTCGCGGATCTCTTGCGGGTCATCCTTGCGGGTGAACATGATCACGCCCTCGGTCATKCCGAAGATATGGTGCGTGGGCGAGCCCGTCAGGCGGGTCAGGCCCGCGGCGTTCTTGGGGGCGACGAAATTCCTGCGCGCCCGCGCGCTGGCATCCGACTGCTCCAGTTCCGGCGCAATGCGCGTGAGGATCGGCCCGGCCACGCCGAACCAGGTAGGCTGGTAGTCGCGCACCAGGCCGCGCAGGCTTTCCTCGCCAAGATCCGGCGTGACCGTCAATGTGGCGCCAGTCAGCAGGAACGGGCCGAAGAAGCAGCCCATGTTGAGGTTGTGCATGTACGGCGTGGGGAAGAACAGCACGTCGTCCTTCGTGTAGCCATTGCACGCCGCCACTGCGCGCATGTTGTAGAGGTACTCGCTCTGGAAGCGCGGGATGATCTTCGGCACGCCCGTGGTGCCGCCCGAGAGCTGGAACACGGCGGCCTGGAAGGGATCGAGCGTCACGCCCGCCAGGATCGCGCGCGCGTGGGCCAGCGGCATCTCTTCAATCAGGTCGGCTAGCAGCAGCGCGCTGCCACGACGCTCGCCACGTGTTTGCAGGATGATGGATAAGCTCGGCACTTCGGCCTGTATTTCCTGCGCGAAGGCCACGTCGTCGAACTTGGTGTCGTCGCCCTGCACGACATGCAGACGGGCTTCGCAGAGCTTGCCGAGGTAGCCGAGTTCCAGCTTGCGGAACGCCTGGAGCGAGCAAAGCGGAATGATGCCCGCTTTCAGGCAGCCCAGGAACGCCAGGAGCAGCTCATTGCTGTTGCCGCACTGGAACACCGCGCGATCCAGGGGCCGCAGGCCCAGCGCCAGCAGCGCGGCGCCAAGGCGTTCGGTCTTCTCGTCCAGGTCGCGGTAGGTCAGCCGGCCTTCCGGGCCCACCAGCGCGAGCCGGTCCGCATGGGTCGCAAACGATGCGCGGAAGGCCCCTGTCAGCGTTTCTTGCGTCAGCACGCCGTCGGCAACATAGCGCCGCAGCCGGTCTTCGTCGGGGTACCTGACCCCCGCCAGCAATTCCTGGGGCCGTACCGATTGGGATTGCATCATGTCTCTCTACCCTTGCTTGTCAGATTTCTGTTTTCTGTTTTCTGTTGTTGTCTGTCAGCGCGCCACATTGGCCTGCGGCGCGCGGGATGACTCTCCTTACACCATCAGTTCGCGCAGCCACTCGACGATGTGCGCACCGGCGATACGCTGGCCCGGCTCCTCGTCGCGGCTCAGTGCCATGCCATGGTGATTGCCGCGCACGCGGATGTGGCGCTTCTCCGTGCTGCCGATCTGCGCGTAGATGGACTCGATATCGGCGGGGAACGTGCACTGGTCGCCGGTGTATTCCAGCAGCAGCGTGGGCTGGTGCACCGCGCCGATGGTCTTGTACAGCGATGCGTTGGAAGTCAGGCCCGACCAGGTCGACAGCCAGGACTCCGGCGTCACCACGCGTGCGAAGCCAACGCTGCCCCAGTTGGAAACAAAGGGGTCCTTGCCCCACAGCGTGCCCGTTTGGCGGTCCGACGGGTCCAGGGTAATGTCCCAGGACCGCAGGTCAGCGTCCGTGCGCCAGACGTGGAAGATGGGCGCATGCGCGGCCACACGCCGGTCCAGCTCGCTGCCGGCGCCTGCCTTGATGCGCTGGCGGGCGGCCTGCTTGCGGCGCAGCAGTTGCCTGGCGTGCTCGTCGATCCGCTTCACCCGCTCTTCCTGCGCGGCGCTGTAGCGCGCGACAAAGTCCGGCGCATAGCTGCCGCGTCCACTGGCGGCGTCGAAGCCGTTCGCCGCGGAGAACGGATCGAGCGACGCATCGGTTTGCATCGGGTCGTTCTCGTCGACAACGGAGGGATCGAGCCCGGTCATCAATAGCTTGCCCTGCCCGGGATGGGGAGAGACCAGGATCATGCCGTCAACCGTGGGCATCTGCAGCTCAGCCAGGTTGGTCGGACGGCCGCCCGGGGTCCGCGCGATGCGCTGCGCAGCCGGCGTGAGCGCCTGCTGGTTGTAGAAGGTGTACAGCGAAGCGCCGCCGGAATTGCCCAGCAGCACGATGCGCGCGAAACCCAGATCGCGCAGGTGCGTCATGCCTGCCGCCACGTCGAACAACGCGATCTCATGCTCCAGCCGCAGGTCGTTGCCGATGGAGCGGGGGCCCTGCACCCAGCAGGCGCAGCCGGCGTCGAGAATGAACGGCACGAGATAGTGCGTGATCGCCATCTCGCGGGGATGCATGATGGAAACGACCGTCTTTTCCTTGCCGGTCGCCGTGAAGAGAAAGCCGAGCGTGCGCTGGCCGTCCGCGGTACCCAGCGCATAGGGGACCATCTGGTAAGGGCGCGTCATCAGTTGTGCATCCCACGACGCGCCACGCATGCCCGCTGTTACCTGTGCCTTGTTCTGCTCCGCCACGACGTCTCCTTTGATTAAATGCTACCGTCTCAATAATTTAGTCATTATTTGAGTGCATGTCAAATAATGGTAAACCTTGCCCCACCACAGGCGCCGCCGCTCAAAAGCTGTGCCGCAGGCCCACCACCGCGCCAAGCGGATTGGCGCCAGGGACAATCGAGCCGTCATAGCCGTTGGCGCTGAGTGCGGAGCCGCCGTTGTTCTTCGTGTAGGAAGCCGTCAGGTAGGCATCGGTACGCTTGGAGAACCGGTAGTCGGCCGACAGCACAAAGGAGATCGGGTCCTTCCCCGAGGTGCGGTCATTGGTCTTGTACACGGCGCCGGTCAGCGCAACGGCCGGCGCCAGGTTCCAGTTCACGCCGGTCCACATCAGGTCCGTGCGCGACATCGACGCCAGCAACTGGCTCGCCAGCCTGCGGTAGCCCACATAGATGCTGACCGCCTCCAGATCCACCGCGGCCGTGCCGACATAGCGCCGCTCGGTCTTGCCGGCTGTCGCCGCGCTGTTGCCGTTGAGCTGGTCATACACGCCGCCCACGCGAAAACGGCCGGCCTGGTAGGTAAATCCGGCGCTCATGTCGCGCCCCACGCGGCTGTTGCCCGGCACTTCCGAGCCGTTGGCCACCGTGGAATCCACCCMGAAGCTATACAGCGCCGCTACGGTCAGCCCGCCAAACTTGCCGGTGTATTTGGCCGCGTTGTCCACGCGCCCCGCCAGCCAGCTGTCGTGGCTGAACGACGAGTACTTCGGCGCGAAGAACATGGGGTCGAACGAGATGATCAGGTCGAACATCAGGTTGTGATGCCGGCCCAGCGTGAACTGGCCATAGGTGCTGCTGTCCAGGCCGACATAGGCCTTGCGTCCAAAGATCCGGCCGCCCTGCGAGGACGCTCCGGTATCGAGCACCATGCCGCCTTCCAGTACAAAGACACCCTTCAGGCCGCCACCGAGATCCTCCACGCCACGCATGCCCCAGCGGCTGCCGGCGATGTTGCCGGAAGTCATGCGGAACAGGCTGTCCCCCTGCTTTGCCGTGTTCGGCACGCGGTTCAGGTATTCGAYGCCCGCGTCCACCACGCCATACATCGTGACGGACGATTGGGCCTGCGCCTGCCCTTGGGTCAGTGCCGCGAGCGTGGCCGCGGCCATGGCCAGTGCTTTCTTCATTGTTCCTCCTTGATCGGGTCTGGTCCGCGAGCTGCGATCGGCCCGCGGGCTATCGTGCCGTCGCCTGACAGGCAGCCTCGACAACGGATGTCCGCCCAATCAATTGATATACATTCAATAAATGTTATTGTTTTTTGATATGGTGTTAAATAATGGTTTTCCCGGTGCCGCGGCACCGCAGCCTGATGCGCCACAAGCCCCGGGCGGGGTCGCGTCTTCTTGCTCAAACGCTTGCTTCGACAAGCGCCGCTGGCATACTCGCCAAGCGGGTTGGCGCACGTACCCGCGCACGGCACCGGCTTAGGCGCACTGCGTCAGCCGTGCCACCTTTGCCAGCCTTGATTGAGGACAGCCGCCATGACCCTGTACTTGCTCTCGCTTTTTATCGGCATCGTGGCTGGCCTGCGCGCCATGACGGCACCCGCCGCTGTCAGTTGGGCGGTCCACGCGGGCTTGCTGGATCTGTCGGGCAGCTGGCTTGCCTTCATGGGCTACCGGTTCACGCCATGGATCTTCAGCGTGCTGGCCGCGGTGGAGCTCATCACCGACAAGCTGCCCGGCACGCCGAGCCGCAAGGTGCCGTCGCAGTTCGGCGCGCGCATTCTCTCGGGAGCGCTGTGCGGGGCCACGATCGGCGCGGGTGGCGGCATGCTGGTGGGCGGGGGCATTCTTGGCGCCGTGGGCGCGGTGATCGGCACGCTCGGCGGCGCGGCTGCGCGCGCGCGCCTTGCGGCGGTATTCGGCAGGGACTTGCCGGCGGCGGTCATCGAGGACCTGGTTGCCGTCGTTGGCGCAGCGGTCCTCGTCCTGTCGCTGGCTTAGGCACCGCCGCCAGCTGGCCCTACAACGGATCGACCAGGCTGCGCACGACCTCCGCCAGGCGGGCCGCGCGTGCGCGCCCCTTCGCGTCCAGGCCAAGCGCGCCGCCCGCGGCCAGCGCCTGCAGGCCGAACGCAGCGTCGGTCATGTCGCGCCACGAGGGGTGGTCGGCGTGCATGGCCTCCAGCGCCTGCGCGCCAGCCGCCAGGCGCGCCGGGTCCGGCTGCAGGCCGGACGCCAGGTCTTCCAGTACTGCCGCTGCGTCGAGCAAACCCTTGCGGTCCATATCGGCATCTCCCTCTCGAACTTAATGGCAAATGAGCGGTCCCGCGGTGCATTTTTTTGCAGGCCCGGCGATGGGTTTCGCTGTGGTTGGCGACACGCCGTGCGCGGCGCCAACCCAAACGATATGCGCGGACTTTCCCCCCCTATTCTCTCAATTGGCCCCAGGTCCACGCCACTACGATCTTGAGCGTGAAGAGTGAAGCACACGATCKGGGTTACCCCCTGTTTTCGGTCGATGCGCACATCTTCAGCGCGAGACGAGGACAAGATCGGCGCACACAGCCGACAGATCAGCGAGCCGGGGTGAAGTCAGCAACATCTCAATGGCCAGTGGCGTCCCACGGCTGTCCCGGCGCACCCGTATCTAACCTCGTGTCGACAGCATCAAGGGCGACGCGACAGCCAGGCCACGGGCACCGGATTTCCTGCCACGAACCAGCGGCTTGTMGCAATACAGCGCACGCCTATGGCGACGCCATCGATCAGTACCTCGCCCGAGGAAGCCCTGCGTGCCGGCCGTATCATCCGCGCGCAACTGGCTCTCCTGACTAGCCGGGCCGCTTCGGCGGGCCGACCTCCTCCAACACGCAACTAAGGGATTGCAACCATGGCTATTTCCTCGATAGGAGTCGGGTCCCAGCTGGACCTGAGCACCTTGCTGGACAATCTGCAAAAGGCGGAAGAGACCAAGCTCACTGCCCTGACCAAGAAGGCCACCGTCCACACCACCAAGCTCTCCGCTTATGGTCTGCTGCAAGGGGCGCTGGCTTCGTTCCAGAATGCCGCCAGCGCGCTTGGCACGGCGAGCCTGTACAACAGCACCACTACCACCTCCAGTAGCACCAACGTGCTGGGCGTCGTGGCCGACAAGTCCGCGATGGCGGGCAGCTATGCGGTCAAGGTGTCGCAGCTGGCGCAGTCGCAAACGCTCGTGTCCAACGGCATCGCCGACAGCACGGGCATGTTGCTGGGCAGCGCCAAGATCACGATCGAGTTCGGCACTACCGAGGGCGCCGTCTTCACGCCCGGCACCGGCAAGCMCGCCTCGATCAACATCAACGGCACCAACAACACGCTGACCGGCATCCGCGATGCGATCAACGCATCCAATTCCGGCGTGACCGCCAGCATCGTCAACGATGGCGGCAGCACGCCGTACCGCATGGTGCTGACGTCCAACGCCACGGGCGCCAAATCCAGCATGCGCGTCTCCGTGGACAGCAACGGCGCCGGCGACCCCAGCACCATTGCCGGCTTGCTGGCGTATGACCCGGCCGGCACCAAGGCCATGAAGCAGAACATCGAGGCCCTCGATGCCAAGCTGAACATCAACGGCATCGACGTGAGCAGCCCGACCAACTCGGTCCAAGGCGCCGCGCCGGGCCTGACGCTGAACCTGCTGAGCAAGGGCGACAGCACGGTGACCGCCGTCACCGACACCGGAGCGATGTCTAGCGCCGTGCAGAGCTTTGTCACCGCTTACAACACGCTGCAAAGCACCGCCGCCAAGCTGTCCGCCTTCGACAAGAACAACAAGGGCACGCAGTCGCCGCTGCTGGGCGACGCGACGCTGCGCACGATCCAGAACCAGTTGCGTTCCGTGTTCAACACGCCGCAGACCGGCACCGGCGACGCCAGCCTGGTCAACCTGACCCAGATCGGGATCTCGTTCAAGGCCGATGGCTCCATGGGGCTCGACACCGCCAAGCTGAACAAGGCACTCGGCTCCAACCGGACCGGCGTGGCGCAGCTGTTCAGCGGTGCCGACGGCAAGTCCGGCTATGGCAATCAGCTGGCGGAAATGGTGAAATCGTTCAGCGCGACAAAGGGCGCGCTGACGACGGCCACCGAAGGCATCAACACCGACCTGAAGAACCTCGACAGCGCCTACACCCGCACCTCCGCGGGGATCGACGCCACGATGTCGCGCTATCGCGCGCAGTTCCAGCAGCTTGACCTGATGATGAGCCGGATGAACTCCACCAAAACCTACCTCACGCAGCAATTCGCGGCGATGAACAAGACGTCCAACCAGTAATCACCACCGCAGCCGTCCTGCCCGCAAGTGCGGGACGGCCCCGCCCACGGCTTACCGTCTCGCTTTCCCTTGGTGGCATAACCGTGCGATGCCGCTACACTGTCGCCTGATACTAGCCAGTCAATCAGGAACCGCCCCACATGCGCGAACAAGAACAGAGCGGAAGCCCTCCTCCCTCACGCCCCCCCTCGCTGCGTCAAGCCGCAAGCATCCTGGTAGTGCGCGATGGCGCGGCCGGCATGGAAGTGCTGCTGGTGCGCCGCCCCGAGCGCAACGACGACCGCAGCAGCGGCGCCTTCGTCTTTCCCGGCGGCACGCTCGACCCCCAGGACAGAACCCTGCACGATGTCTGCGCCGGCCTGGACGATGCCGCGGCCAGCGCCCGTCTCAAGCTGCCTGACGGCGGCCTGGATTTCTACCTGGCAGCCGTGCGCGAGTGTTTCGAGGAAGCCGGCCTGCTGTTCGCGAGCGATGCCGGCGGCAAGCTGATCGCGCTGGACACGCTGGATGCCGCGCAGCAGGCATGGCTGCGGCAGTCCGCGCGCAGCGGCGGCCCGGGCATGGCGCAGCTCTGCGAGCGGCTTGGCGTGCGCCTGGCGGTGGACCGCCTGGCGTATCACAGCCACTGGCTGACGCCACCCGGTTTGCCCAAGCGCTTCGACACACGCTTTTTCGTGGCCGTGGCGCCCGCCGGCCAGTCCGCCACGCACGATGGCGACGAGGCCGTGGAGCATCTCTGGATACGCCCGAGCGATGCCCGGCCCGATCCGCTGGATCCTGGCCACCCACACCCACATCGACCACTCGCCGGCGACATCCAGGCTCAAGGCCGCCACCGGCGCGCCGGTGCTGGGCCGCCCCGCGCCGCAGACGCCACGCCAGGACCAGACCTTCCAGCCCGAGCGCATCCTGGCGCACGGCGAACGCCTGGCGCTGGGCGAAGGCTGCACGCTGCGCGTCGTCCACACGCCGGGACATGCATCCAATCATCTTTGCTTCCTGCTCGAGGAAGAAAAGACCTTGTTCACCGGCGACCACGTGATGCAGGGCTCCACCGTCGTCATCAACCCGCCCGACGGTGACATGCGCGCGTACCTGGGCTCGCTCGCCGCGTTGCAGGACGAGGACCTGGAATGGCTTGCGCCCGGCCACGGCTTCCTGATGCCCCGGCCCGCGGATGCCATCCGCACTTTGATCCGCCATCGCATGCAGCGCGAGGCAAAGGTGCTCAACGCGTTGCGAGAGCTTGGCGAAACCGGCATCGATATCCTGCTCCTGCGGGTCTATGACGACGTGCCGGAGCGCATGCTCCCGGTGGCAAAGCGCTCGCTGCTGGCGCACCTGCTCAAGCTGGTGCAGGACGGCCGCGTGCAGGAGTCCGGCGAGAAGTGGCAGGTGCTGAAGCACGCAGCAAGCTGAAACGCGCGGGCAATGCAAACAAAAAGCCGACCTCGATGGGTCGGCTTTTTCATGTGCCAGCAGCGGGCTGCTATGTCGTCTGATACTTCCCGGATGTCTTATACGTATTACTCGGATACCGAAGCCATCAGCAGGTCGGCGGCGGACTCCAGCCGCTCGGGCGCCCCAAACAGCCGCGCAACGATCAGGCCGTTCTGCAGCGCGCCGTAGATCACTTGCGCCAGCGCGCGAGCCGTCACCGGGTAGACCTTGCCGTATTCCTTCTGCGCGCGCTCGATCAGCCCCATCAGCCAGTTCTCGTTCATGCGGTAGAACGCCTTGAGCTCGGCGTGGACCGACTCCGGCAGGCACAGCGTCTCGGTGGACAGCATGCCCGCGAGGCAGATCTGGTCGCCGCAGGCCGCGGTACGCAGGAAGTTGAGGTAGCCCTCGGCTTGCACGGCAGGGGGAAGCGAGGCATCCACGCTACGCAGCCGCTCGGCGATGCGGGCGCTGTATTCTTTCACCGCCTCCAGCACCAGGTCGTCCTTGGCGGGGAAGTAATAGTGGATGCTTGACGTCTTCACGCCAACCAGTTCGGCCAGGTCGCGGTAGCTGAAACCATTGAAACCGCGCCGGCGAATAAGCACCAGCGTGTGTTCGAGCAGTTGTTCGCGTACGGATTGCGTTTTCATAGCGTGATCTTATCTATCTATCGATAGATCCTCAAGCCAATTTCGTGTGCAGTCGCAACAAGGCGGCTTAGTTGGCCCCAAGTTACGCCTTCATTGCGCTTATTACCGCCCTGTGCCGGCTCACGCCGGGAGCACTTGCGCCACCACGGTGATGGCAGAGCCACTGGCGACACAGAGAACCACCCAGCCGGCCAGGATCAGGAAGCTGTCCCGTAAATTCATGATGCACCCCTACTCTATTTCACGCTCACTCTGTTTCCCGACTGCTATCGGGTATCGGGCATCCAGGCGGCGATCGCCGGGATACCCTTGCCGCGCTCAGGCATTGGCGCCTTCGCTGAACACGTCGAACTTGCCGCCACGCGCGCCATCGGTGTAGGCGTCAACGCTGCGGGCCGGGCTGGCGGACACGCCGCTACGATCCAGGCCGGCCACGATGCGCGCACCGTCCGTGTACGGGTCAGCCTTGCCAACGCGTGCGCCTTCGGTGAACGGGTCGAACTTGCCGCTGCGGGCGCCATCGGTGAAGGCGTCGGGCGTGGTGGTGCGGAACACGTAGCCGTACTTGTCACCGGCGAAGGTGCTGTCCTTCGGGCCCGAAGCCTGAGCGGTGCCGGCAACGAAAGCGGCAGCAAGGGCGGCGGCGGTGATCAGGGTCTTGGCGAAGAG
>NZ_JBFTSF010000041.1:0-34234 GCF_056399905.1 Cupriavidus sp. 01L46 | reverse complement strand
CCGCGCGGCAGCGCGAGCGATACCTGGTCGAGCGCCTGCACCTGGCGCCGTCCCCGGCCGAGCCAGCCGCCGCCGCGGTAGGTTTTGCCGATGCCGTCGATGGCGAGCAGCGTGCCACCCGTTTGCACGCGCGGTGGCGGCGGCTCCAGCGCGGGCACGGCGGCCAGAAGCGCTTGGGTGTAGGGGTGCTGTGGCCGCGCCAGGATCTCGGCGGCTGGCCCGGTCTCCACCACCTTGCCTCGGCGCATGACCGCGATGCGGTCGGCAATCTCCGCCACCACGCCGAAGTCGTGCGTGATGAACAGCACCGCCGTGCCCTTGCGTTGCTGCAATTCGCGGATCAGCCGCAGGATCTGGGCCTGGGTGGTGACGTCGAGCGCGGTGGTGGGTTCATCGGCAATCAGCAAGCTGGGCTCGAGCGCCAGCGCCATGGCAATCATGGCGCGCTGGCGCTGCCCGCCGGACAGCGCATGCGGATAGGCGTCAGCGGCGGCAAGCGGCTGCGGGATCTGCACGTCTTCCAGCAGGTTCTGTACTTTGCGTGCGATTTCCGCCTTGGGTAACCGGGTGTGGGTGCGGAACACCTCGCCGATCTGGTCGCCGATGGTGCGCAGCGGATTGAGCGCCGTCATCGGCTCCTGGAAGATCATGCCGATGCGGGCGCCACGTATGCGCCGCAGATCCGCCTCGGACAGCGCCGTCAGCTCGCGGCCTTCAAACAGGATGCGCCCGGCGCTGCGGCGCACGCCATCGGGCAGCAGCCCAAGCACGGCGCCGGCGGTCATGGATTTGCCGGAGCCGCTTTCGCCAACCACGCACAGGATTTCACCTGGCGCCAGCGCCAGGCAGACGCCGTCCAGCGCGAGCGGGCGGTCGGCACCAGCGGGCAAGGCGACGCTGAGCGCGTCGATGCTGAGAAGGAAGGGCAAGGGGCCGCTCATGCGCGTTTCAGCCTGGGGTTGAGTGCGTCGTTCAGGCCTTGTCCCACCAGCGACACAGCCAGCACGGTGAGCAGGATGGCGATGCCGGGAATGGCCGAGACATACCACTGCGAACGCAGCACGCTGCGCCCGCCGCCGATCAGGTTGCCCCAGGAGGCCACGTTCGGGTCTGACAGGTTGAGAAAGGCCAGCGCGCTTTCCAGCAGGATGGCCAGCGCCATCACTACGCTGGCGTACACCACCACCGGCGGCAGCGCGTTAGGCAGGATCTCGCGAAAGATGATCTGCAGGTCGCGCATGCCCAGCGCGCGGCAGGAGTGGACGAAGTCGCGGTTGCGCAGGGTCAGGAACTCGGCGCGCGTCAGCCGCGCGGTGGCGGGCCAGGACACCACGCCGATGGCCAGCGTCACATTGGTGATGCCGGAGCCGAACACTGACACCAGCACCAGCAGTAGCAAGAAGCTGGGCAGCGTCTGAAAGCCTTCGGTCAGCCGCATCAGCAGGTTGTCGGCCCAGCCGCCGTAGTATCCCGCGAACGCGCCGATCAGGATGCCGATGGACACGGCAATCAGCGTGGCCACGAAGCCGATCAGCAGCGAGACGCGCGCGCCGTGAAAGATCTGGGCGGCGATGTCGCGCCCGGTCTGGTCAGTGCCTAGCCAGAAATGCGGATCCTCCAGCGGCCACTGCAACGGACGGCCGGCAAGGGAAAGGGGATCGGCGGGAAACACGGCCGAGGCGCACGCGGCCATGGCAATGACCGCCAGCAACACCAGCAGGCCAAAGGCTGCGGCCGGGTTGCGCAGGTAACGTCGGAGCAGCTTCATGCCTTGCGTTCGTGAAGGATGCGGGGGTCGAGCAGCGCATACAGCATGTCGACGATGAAATTGATGGCGATCACCAGCAGCGCGCTGATGAAGACGATGCCCAGCAGGGTGTTCAGGTCGCGCTGGACCACCGAGTCATAGGCCAGCCGGCCCAGCCCCGGCAACGCGAACACGCTTTCGATCACCACCGAGCCCCCCAGCATGGTGCCGAACTGCAGCCCGGCCAGCGTGAGCAGCGGCAGCAGCGCGTTGCGCAGCACATGGCGCACCAGCACGGCGTACTCGGACAGGCCCTTGGCGCGCGCGCTGCGTACGAAATCCAGCGTCAGCACCTCCAGCATCGACGCGCGCATGATGCGCAGGTAGATGGCCAGGTAGATCAGCGCCAGGGTCACGGTGGGCAGCACCAGGTGCCAGGCGATGTCGGCCAGGCGTGCCAGGCCCGTGTAGCCCGCAGCGACGTCCTGGTAGCCACCGGGCGGCAGCCACCCCAGGTGGATGGCGAACACCACGATGCCCATCAGGCCGAACCAGAACGATGGCGTGGCGTAGAACACCAGCCCAAGCATGGATGCCAGCGTATCCGGCCAGCGGTCGGCCCGGTGCGCCGCGGCTACGCCCAGCGCAATGCCGCACACGGCGGCCAGCACCTGCGCGCAGCCCATCAGCAGCAGTGTGACGGGCAGGCGCTCCAGGATGACGGCGGCCACCGGCTTGCCGTAGATGGCGGAGTAGCCCAGGTCCAGATGCACCAGACGCCACAGGTAGCGGCCAAGCTGCACCGTGGTGGAGGCGTCAAGCCCGTAGAACTGCCGCAGCTGGCCGATGACGGCGGCATCCGCGCCGCCCATTTCGGCGACCAGGGCATCGACGGTGTCTCCCGGGGCGAATTGCAGCAGCAGGAACAGGCCGCACAGGATCAGCAGCAGCGAGGGCAGGCTGGCTGCCAGCCTGCGCAGGGCGAGTGACAAGATGCGCATGGCCGGCTCAGGCCGACAGCCAAGTGTCGTACCAACTGCTGGACGGCCAGCGCGGCGTGTTGTGGTCGTTGTGCACGCGCTTGCTGGTGATCGAGTAGAACTCGCGCTCCGTCACCATCCAGACCGGCAGCTCGTCATTGACCTCCTTGACCCACTCGGCATAGAGCGCCTTGCGCTTGGCCGGGTTGATCTCCGAGCCGGCGTCGTCGATCAGCTTGTCGACCTTGGCGGACTGCCAACCGTACTGGTTGGTCCAGGGCGCGCCCTTGGGGCTGCCTGAGCGGTACCAGACGGTGGTCGAGACCGCGGGGTCGCCGCGGTACTGGTGCCAGCCGGTGGCAAGGTCGAAATTCCAGTCGCGGTACACGGTCGACAACGCGCCGGCGATGTCGAGTTGCTGCACGGTGACCTTGATGCCCACCTGCGCCAGCGACTGCTGTACGTAGGTGGCGAACAGTGGCACGTCTTCGCCGTTCTGGATCGGCACCAGCTTGAGCGTGAAGCGGTTGCCGTCGGCGCCGCGCTTGAAGCCGGCTTCGTCGAGCAGGGCTTCGGCGCGCTTGCGGTCGAACGGATAGGGCTGCTTGCCGCCCGGATAGAACGACGAGGTCGAGGGAATCGGGCCGGTGGCCGGCTTGGCGGTGCCGTACAGGAAGTTCTTGATGAAGAAGTCGACATCGATGGCATGCGCGATGGCGCGGCGCACGCGCACGTCCGACAGCTCCTTGCGGCGCACGTTGAACTCCAGCGTGTTGTTGTAGGAATTGGCTTCCAGTCCCTTGGTGGACACCTTGAAGCGCCCATCCTTCTTGAATCGCTCAAGATCCGCCAGRCCGACATGCGAATAGGTGGTTAGCTGCGCCTCGCCGGTTTCGAGCGCGGCAGCCGCGGCGGACTTGTCGGTGATGATGCGCCACACCACGCGGTCAAGGTACGGCGCGGTCTTGCGCCAATATGCGGCATTGCGCTCGGCGATCACGAACTGGCCCCGTTCGTACTGGGTGAAGCGGAACGGCCCCGTGCCGACCGGCGCGGTATTGGCGGGGTTCTCCAGCACGCTGGTGCCTTCGAACTTGTGGCGCGGCACCACGTAGCCAAGGTCGCACAGCGCGCGCAGCAGCAGCTCGATGGGCATCGGGCGCGAATAGCGGAATACCGCGGTCTGTGCGTTAGGGGTATCGACAGCATCGAGGTACAGGTGCAGCGCGGTGCCGTAGTTCAGGTGCTTCTTCCACAGCTCCATCGCGTTGTACTGCACGTCGGCCGAGGTGAAGGGCTTGCCGTCGTGCCAGGTCACGCCCTCGCGCAGCTTGAAGGTGATGGTCTTGCCGTCCGGTGAGCTACTCCAGCTGGTGGCCAGCACGGGAGCGGGCTTGCCGCTGRCGTCCAGGTCCACCAGCGACTCGATGATCTTGCTGGACACCACGTAGACGCCGGTGGACGCGCGCAGCGCGGGGTTGAGGATGCGCTGCTCGCCGCCCAGCAGGACCGTCAGCACGCCGCCCTTGCGCGGCGTGTCGGCAGCCTGTGCCAGCAGCGTGCCMGGGAGGGAGGCGCCAGCGGCAAGGGCACCGGATTGAATCAGGAAGTCGCGTCGCGTCAGGGGCATGGCAGGGGTTCCACAATAACCGAAGGAATGCAGGAAGCAGGGAGCACGAAGGCTGGACAGCCAGCGAGTGTAGGGGGCGCCGCTGCGCGAGGGAAACGCGCTTTTCGTCTAAGCAAAGACGTTGGCTGCGCGGCGCGCTGCGCACCCGGCGGGCGCGCGCGGCGCGCATATGCAAAGACGAAACGCGCAGTTGGGGATCGCGCCGTGCTCGCGTACGCTCGCCAACTGCTCGTTTATTCCAACGGAACCCCTCTCATGCCAAACCTGATCCCGCTGCTCGACCACGTGGTCGTCAATGTCCATGAAGGCCTGGACGGCGCCGCCAGCCGCTATCGCCGCCTGGGTTTCCAGCTGACGCCGCGCGGCCATCATTCGCTCGGGTCTAGCAACCACCTCGCGATCTTCGATACGGACTACCTGGAGCTGCTCGGCTTTGAAGCCGGCAAGGCGGCGACCGGCCGCGCGGACCTGCTGGCCGAGCCGGCTGGCCTGACCGGACTCGTCTTCAAGAGCGCCGACTCCACCGGCCTGCACCGCGAGATCCTGGCGCGCGGGCTGGAAGTGGAAGGGCCGCCGCGTGAGTTCACGCGCCCGGTCGAGCTGCCCGGCGCCACCGGCGAAGCGCGCTTTCGCACGGTGCGGCTGGCCGCGCACCTGGTGCCAAACGGACGCCTCTACTTCTGCCACCACTTCACGCCGGAACTGGTCTGGCGCGGGCACTGGCAGGCCCATCCCAACGGCGTGACCGGCGTGGCGCAATACGTGATCGCGGCCGCAGACCCGGCGCGCACCATCGGCCTGCTGTCGCGCTTGTTCGGCGCCGAGCACGTGGGCAAGGGTGCGCACGGCGAGCTGCTGCGCGCCGGCGGTGCGTCGGTGGTGGTGCTGACGCCGGAGGCGGCGGCGCGGCGCTTTGGCGCGAGCGTGCCGCCGCTGATTGATGGCCGCGACCGCATGGTGGCGCTGGTGCTGCGCACCACAGCGCTGGCAACGGCGCGCGCCGCGCTGGCGGCAGGCGAGATCCGCGGCGTCGAGGAGATTGACGGCCTGCTGGTGGTGCCACCTGCCGAGGCGGCGGGCGTCACCCTTGCCTTTACGGAATAAGCGCGGACGGTTTAACGATGGATTTCACGGATTTCTACGCGCCCAGCCGTGGCGCGACGCCACGGTACGGCATGGCGTCGCCATCACCCAGCAGGCGGTGGACGGGCTGGCCGCCTGTTAGGTCCGGCGCGACCGGCTATTCGAACGATACCTGGCCGGAACCCGTCCGGCTGACGGCGCGCTGGTGCGGCTTGCCGGCAACGATGATGTCGCCGGATCCCGTCAGCGCCACGCTGGCCGTATCCGACGCGTAGCCGAGGATGCGGCCCGAGCCGCTGACCTGCGCGTCCAGCCTCTGCGCGCGCAAGGCGCTGGCATCGACCTCGCCGGAGCCGGAGATCGCGGCGCGCACGCTGCCCACGGTGCCCTCGGCAACGATCGAGCCGGAGCCGGACAGGCGCAGGTCGATGGATGCCTCGTGCAGGCCGGACGCACGCAGGGTGCCGGCGCCGGGAATGCTGACCGCCTGGAGCGAGGGCCCGGTAATGGCCACCCGGAGCGGCGCCGCGAGCACGACTGGTGCGCTCAGGCCAATCGTCAGCCTGCCGTTGTCCAGGCTGGTGAGCACCAGCGGCAGGATGTCCGCGGGGCCGGTGATGGAAACGGAGTACGCGCGCGCAACCGAGAACACCACATCGGCCGGGGCATTGAGCTGCACGCCGGAGAACGCGCCAACCATGCGCTGCTCGGTCTTCTCGGGGCCGCCTCCCTTGGTGGCGTCATGGGAAGTCACCACCTGGCCATTGACAATGACGACGCTGCTCCCGGACGTGCCCGAGGCGGAAATGCCGCTCTGGTTGATAACCACGGTGCTTGACTGAGCCAGCGCCATGCCGGCAAGGCAGGTGGATGCCAGGCAGGCAGCGCAAAGCAGGTTGATATGGGTCATGGCGATCCTTCGGGCTGGCGGGGCTCCTGGTGGAACGTATACTTGTCCTTGCCGGTCCTCTTTGAATCATAGAGCGCTTCATCGGCTTTGATGAGCGCCTTGGTGAGCGTGTCGCCGCTGACCATGTGGGTGACGCCAATGCTGATGGTCACGGGGGGCTCCGATGGCGCATCCCGGATGCTGCGGCACAGCATGCCGATGCGGATTTCCGCCTCGGCGCGCGTCATCCCTTTGAGATAAATGCCGAACTCCTCTCCGCCCAGGCGCGCATACTGGCAGTCCCCCATCTCCAGCTTGATCCCCGCGGCCACGTGCTTGAACACTGCGTCGCCAATGTCGTGGCCGTAGCGGTCATTGACCTTCTTGAAGTCGTCGATGTCCACCATCGCCAGGTAGTGGTCTTGCTCCGCGGTGGCGCGCGGCACCAGGCTGCCCACGTTGAGCATGAAGGCCCGGCGGTTGGGAATCTCAGTCAGCGCGTCCACATAAGCCTGCTGCAGCAAGGTCTTGGCCATGACGAAGTTCTGCAGCTTCGCGCGCCGCAGCGTGATGAATGTGTACACCGTGATGCCCGTGAAATAGAGCGCGTAGCAGACGACCAGGATGCCCTTGAGTTCCAGCAGGTCTTGCGGCGCCATCATGGGAAAGAGGAGGACCCAGGCCAGCGCGATGACGCCGAAAAACGCCCTGGGGCTCAGCGGCGGGCAGGGCAGTGCAATGAATCCAGCGGCAATCATACAAGGACTAGAAGCGTGCGGGCGCCGGGCGCAAGCGGTTTCACACGGGCGTTTGGACGCCCTGGCCGGGCACTGCGCGCAGCGCTTTTTTGCCGTCGCCGCGCTTGGTGGTGCGACGCTCACACGCTTGCATGGCGGGGTTCCCTGTGTCGGGTCCCGATGCCTATGCTAGAGGTAGCGGTGTATCGCTTCGGCTGACGTGGCGGTCGGCGCTGTAGTCGGGTGTCCCGTGCAAAACAGCACGATGCCCGGCGCTCGCCAGTGCCGGAACATACGATCCGGCGCGGGCGGTTCGTACGATTTGCGCTGGCAGTCGAGTAGGAGGAAACATGAGAACGCTGGGCTTGCTGTTCGCCACCACGTTGGCGATGGCGTCGCCGCTGCACGCAGTCGCAGCGGGTTGTCAATATGACATGCAGTGCAAAGGTGAGCGGATCTGCCAGAATGGCCGGTGCATGTCTCCGGATGACGACGACCAGAGCGTCGACCAGCCCGCCAAGCCGCCAGTCTCCCGTATTGCTCCCGCGCCAACGCCCGCCAGTCAGATGCCTGCGTCCTCCTCCCGCATGGCGAAGAGCGCGCCGCCAGCAACGCCCGTCCCGGGCGAGCCGCGCTTTTGCTGCACGGTAGCGGGCAGGCTCAAGCCATATAACAACGCCGCCTTCGACTCCGACACCATTGTCGGCGACGCCTGCCAGGGCATGACCAACTCGGGCAAGCCTGTGCCCGGCACTGCCTGCCAATGACCTGGCCAAGCGCGCTGTGCAAGCGCTGATTCAGACGCATCGGATCAGCGCTTTCTTGCTACGCGCGTAGGACGACGCGGCCGGGGAGTCCCACTTCAGGCCGGTTGCCATTGACACTTCGCCACACCAGTTCGCGCCACCCGCTCAAGGCGGGCACCGCGGTTGCTGCTGGCGGATGTGACCGGCAAGGGCCACCTGAGCCGGGTTTATTCGGCTGGCTTGGCCGGCGCCACGGCTGGCTCCACAATCGGCTCCGCGACCGGCTCCACGACCGGCTCCACGACGTCGGCTGGTGCCGCCAGCAGCGCGGTCTTGCGCGGCGCGGCTTCGGCGTTTGCTTCCGGCAGCGGCTTGCCGCCCGGCAGGTAGGCCGCAACCCAGCCTGTCATCGCCGCGCCCATGGCGGGCAGCCCGTTGCCGTACTCCGGCAGGAAATCCCGGCCCATCAGGCACCATTGAAACGGGTCCTGGCCGCCGATCGTGGCGAAATGGCGTTGGACGTTGTCGGAAAAATCCGCGTTCGCGCCAAACACGATCTCGATCAGGCTGTGGGTGTAGGCGGCAATGTGCTGCGCCATCACGTCGGCCAGCTCGGGCCGGAACGTGGTGAAGCTGAACGGTTGCGCGGCCGCCTCGCGCAAGTAGTCGGTACCTTCGGCAATGAGCGTCTTTGCCGTTTGCAGGTTCAGCGCACCGATCTTCTGCGCCACCTGCGCCCAGGGGCTTGCCAGGCCAAAATCGATAACGGGGTAAGGCAGAGGCGCCTCGACGTGTTCAGCGTGAGAGAGGGTAGCCATAGCGTCTCCGATAGTTCATGACGAGGCAACGCGTCCGAAGGGATTTCGTCGGTGGCAATCGTCACTTGCTGCGCCGCAGCATTGCGCTAGTCATCATAGGCGCAATCGTCAGGGTGTCAAGGCGCGCGACGACAGGCGCCCACCCCGTCACATCAGGGCGGGGCGGGCAACCTGCAATCCGGGATCCGGGATCCCAGGGGCGGCGGGGCGGCTTACTCGGGCTTGACGCCCGCTTCCCGGATCACCGCGGTCCACTTCGCCAGCTCGGATTTGATGCGGGCCTGGGTCTGCGCCGGCGTGGTCCAGGTGGCGATGGCGCCTTGCTTGAGCAGGGAGGCTTTCACGTCGGGCTCGGCCAGGATCTTCTTGAGCTCGGCGTTGAGCCGGTCCACCACCGGCGCCGGGGTGCCGGCCGGGGCCACGATGCCGAACATGGAGTTGACCTCGAAGTCCTTCAGGCCCGCTTCATTGGCGGTTGGCACGTCGGGCAGCGCCGCCACGCGCTCGCTGGTGGTAACGGCCAGCGCGCGGATCTTGCCGCCCTTTACGTAGGACTGCGCTGCCGGCACGGTCTCGACCATGCTGAGCACTTGCCCGCCGATCAGGTCGGTCATGGCGGGGCCGCTGCCTTTGTAAGGCACGTGCAGCATGTCCACGCCGGCCATGCGCTTGAACATCTCGCCTGCCAGATGCTGGGGCGAGCCATTGCCGGCGGAGGCAAAGGTGATCGCGCCAGGGGTGGCCTTTGCCAGCGCGATCAACTGCGGCAGGCTGTTGGCCTTGACGCTGGGATTGACCACGAACACAAGCGGCACGGTACCCACGATGGCCACCGGCGCAAAGCTCTTCTCGATGTCGTAGGAGACGCGGTTCTTGTACAGCGCCGCGTTGATCGCGTGGCTGGTCAGCGCACCCATCAGCAGGGTATAGCCGTCGGCGGGCGACTTGGCGACCAGCTCCGCGCCGATATTGCCGGCGGCGCCGGCCCGGTTGTCGACCACGACCTGCTGGCCCAACGCGGTGGACAGGTGCTGCGCCAGGGTGCGGCCGAYGACGTCGGTGGCGCCACCCGGCGGGTAGGGCACAACCAGGCGGATCGGCTTGGTCGGATAGTCGGCGGCAGCGGCCAGGCCGGGGAAGGCGGCCGTGGCTGCCAGCATGGCGCCGGCGAGCGCGGAGAGGATCAGATGGCGCCTGGGTGCGGAAACGCGCGTCCGCGCGTGGCGTCGAATGCCGGTCATAGGGGAATCTCCTGCGCCGGGTTGGTATGGATGGGAAGGCACAGCAAGGCTGTGCAGCGCGGGACGCCCGGCTCGTCGCTACGGCAGAGTGTAGGGGGCGTCTCTTGATTGAAGAATCAGAAGTTTTCTATCGACTGATCTGAATTTTCAATTAAAGGGGCAGGGCTGAATTTTCCATTGCGGCGCAGCGGCAAGGCCAGATATGATGCCTGCCTCGATTATCAATAATATTATTGGAGATGCACATGGCCGGCACCCACGATTCCCCCAAGGACCCTTCCGCCTCGGCACAAGCCGGCCAAGACCCCTTCGAACCGGCGCAGGATGCCGAGAGCGGCCTGGGCAAGGGCCTGACCAACTATGGCGACAAAGGCTTCTCGCTGTTCCTGCGCAAGGCCTTTATCAAGGGCGCGGGCTATACCGACGACGCGCTGTCGCGGCCGGTGATCGGCATCGTCAACACCAACAGCAGCTACAACCCTTGCCACGGCAACGCGCCGCAACTGGTGGAAGCCGTCAAGCGCGGCGTCATGCTGGCGGGCGGCCTGCCGGTGGACTTTCCCACCATCTCCGTGCATGAGAGCTTCTCGGCGCCCACCAGMATGTACCTGCGCAACCTCATGTCGATGGACACCGAGGAAATGATCCGCGCGCAGCCCATGGACGCCGTGGTGCTGATCGGAGGCTGCGACAAGACCGTGCCCGCGCAGCTGATGGGCGCAGCCTCGGCCGGGGTGCCGGCGATCCAGCTGGTCACCGGCGCCATGCTGACTGGCTCGCATCGCGGGGAGCGCGTGGGTGCCTGCACCGATTGCCGCCGCTACTGGGGCCGCTACCGCGCCGAGGAGATCGATGCGCCCGAGATTGCCGACGTGAACAACCAGCTGGTAGCCAGCGTGGGCACCTGCTCGGTGATGGGCACGGCCAGCACCATGGCCTGCCTGACCGAAGCGCTCGGCATGATGGTGGCCGGTGGCGCATCGGCCCCTGCGGTTACCGCCGACCGCGTGCGGGTGGCCGAGCGCACCGGCACCACTGCCGTGGCCATGGCCCGCTCCGGCCTGACGCCGGACCGCATCCTCACCGGCCGCGCGATCGAGAATGCCATCCGTGTGCTGCTGGCCATCGGCGGCTCCACCAACGGCATCGTGCACCTGACCGCCATCGCCGGGCGCCTGGGMATCGACATCGACCTGGCCGGGCTGGACCGCATGAGCCGCGAGACCCCCGTGCTGGTGGACCTGAAGCCCTCCGGCCAGCATTACATGGAGGACTTCCACGCGGCCGGCGGGATGCCCGCGCTGCTGCGCGAGCTGCGCCCGCTGCTGCACCTGGACACGCTGACGGTTTCAGGCCGCACGCTGGGCGAGGAGCTCGACGCTGCGCCCGCGCCGTTCGCGCAGGATGTGATTCGCCCGTTCGACGCGCCGATCTATCCGGTGGGTGGCCTGGCCGTGCTGCGCGGCAACCTGGCTCCGGGCGGCGCCATCATCAAGCAATCCGCCGCCGATCCTGTGCTGATGGAGCATGAAGGACGCGCCGTGGTGTTCGAAGATGCCGAAGACATGGCGCTGTGCATCGACGACGACGCGCTGGATGTGAAAGCCGACGACATCCTCGTGCTCAAGCGCATCGGTCCGACCGGCGCGCCCGGCATGCCCGAGGCCGGCTATATGCCGATTCCCAGGAAGCTGGCGCGTGCCGGCGTGAAGGATATGGTGCGCATCTCGGATGGCCGCATGAGCGGGACCGCGGCCGGCACCATCGTGCTGCACGTGACGCCGGAAGCCGCCATCGGTGGCCCGCTGGCGCACGTGCGCAACGGCGACCGCATCCGCCTGTCGGTGGCGCGGCGCGAAATTTCCCTGCTGATCGACGACGCGGAGCTGGCCCGCCGCGCGGCCGAGCACGAAGTGGTGCGGCCTGCCGCCGAGCGCGGCTATCGCAAGTTGTTCCTGGCCACGGTGACGCAGGCCGACCAGGGCGTGGACTTCGATTTTCTGCGCGCCGCGCGGACCAGCGAAACCGTGCCGCGCAAGTCCTGAGCGTCCTGTCATGGATCGGCCAACCCGTGCAGGAACGCGCGCACAAGCGGCGCATAGCATGCAGGACGATGCCCCCGGCGGCGCCCAAGCCATGCTGGCCGCCGCCGCGGTCCTTGAGGAAGACATCGTCTTTGGCTTGCTGAGTCCGCGCGAGCGGCTGGTCGAAGACGACCTGATGGCGCGCTTCAACCTGAAGCGCCATGTGGTGCGCCAGTTGCTCGCCACGCTCGAAGGCATGGGCGTGGTCGAGCGCAAGCGCAACGTCGGCGCGGTGGTGCGCGCCTTTCCGGCACGCGAGGTGATGGAGCTGTACGCACTGCGCGAAGTGCTGGAAACGCACGCCGCCAGCCTGATCGCGCTGCCGGTGCCCGCCGCGCGGCTACAGGCGCTGGTGGCCGTGCAGCAGGAGCACGATGTTGCGGTGGCCGCAGGCGATGCGCGCGCGGTGTTCCRCATCAACCRGCGCTTTCACCGGGAGTTGTTCGCCCTGGTCGACAATGCGGTGCTGCGCCAGGCCATCGAGGAATACGCGCGCCGCGCCCATCCGATCCGCTTTGGGTCGCTGGCTGCAGCGGGCTATCGCGAGCGTGCCAGGCAGGAACACTGGGCCATGATCGAGGCCTTGCGCGAGGGCCGGCGCGAGGATCTTGTCGCACTATGCCGTAGCCATCTGCTGCCCTCGCGTGACGCTTACCTCGCGGCAGAGCGGGAGCGTGCCGGAGGACCTGCTTAGTACATTACATTATTTGTCTCCCGGGCATGGTTAATGGAAATATTGGGAAAATCAATACGCCAGTCGAGGGGAAACTTGAAATCCCTTTCCCAATCCTTAACCGCGCGGGCTGGCATTTGCGCGTTGCGGCAGGAATATTAGCCAGTGGACCGTGCTAAAATCGGTCCCCCTCTGAAGATTCTGAAGATCGTCGGCCTGCAAAAGAGATGTCAGCGCAACCGTGTAAGCCGCTTCCGGGGCGCTCGCCCAAAATAGGGCTAGGTGGTCTGATCCTGCTCCTGGCCTTGGGATCGGTCCTGCTGACCATGGCCAATGCGCTGTACTCCAGTTACCGCGTGCAGCGTGACCTGCTGATCCGGAATACGCTGGAAGCCAACCGTGTCTATGCGGCCAAGCTGGCACAGTCCACGGGAGCCCATCTTGAAAGCACCATGCAGCAACTGGCATACAGCGCCAGTTTGCTGGCTGCGGCCATGGATGATCCGACTCGTGTGGACGAGGAGGCCGAGCGCTTGCGCTTGCAGACCAGGAGCCTGAACTCGGTGGCCATCGTCCGCCGGGACGGCATGGTGCTATCCGTGTCGCCAGCGGCCTTGCACCGGGCCGGACAGAGCGTGAAGACCGATTGGGGGCGCGCGCTCMTGACCACCCGCACCCCGGCGATCAGCGAGCCCTTTAAGACCTCCGGCGGGCGGCTGATTATCTTTATTTCCCATCCCATCATTAATGCGGAGGGGCGGCTGCTTGGTTATGTCGGGGGCACGATTTACCTGAATGCCAAGAACCTGCTGCATGAGATTCTCGATAACCATTATTATCGGGACAGCTCTTATGTCTATGTGGTGGACCGTAAAGGCACCGTGATTTTTCATCCGGACGACTCCCATGTTGGCAAGTCGATCTTCAAGAATTCAGTTGTGCTGGCGGTAACCAGCGGCGCAGCGGGCGCGCAGCAGATAATGAACCAGTACGGTGTCGAGATGCTTGCAGGCTATGCGCCGGTCGCGTCCACCGGGTGGGGCATCGTGGCGCAGAGATCCACGCAAGCCACGCTGGCCGATCTGAATGACCTGGTGCTGGTGACGTTCGGCAACAGCATTCCCTTCCTGCTCCTGTCGCTGGTCTTTATCTGGTGGTTTTCCCGCTGGATCTCGCGGCCGCTGGGGCAGTTGGCCGATGACGCCCGGATGGGGACCACGCCCGACGGGATGGAGCGGATCGAGCGGATCCAGGCCAGGTATGTCGAAGCCGATCGTCTCAAGAAAGCGCTGCTGCGGGGCATGAGCCTGACCAGCAGCAAGCTGGACCGGCTTAACCATGAATCCATCACCGACGCACTGACGGGTTTGCGTAATCGCCGCGGGCTGGGCAACGCGCTTAGCCTGTACGAGCTTGGCGGGCAGTCCTTTGCCGTCATCACGCTCGATGTGGACCACTTCAAGTCGATCAATGACCGCTACGGGCACGATGTCGGCGACGAGGTGCTGGTGCATATCGCTAGCCTGATGCGGGCCGGTTCCCGGGGCGGCGACATGACATGCCGCAACGGCGGGGAGGAGTTCGTTATCTTGCTGCCGGGCACGACCGTGGACAACGCGTTCCTGATTGCGGAGCGTTTGCGCGAGGCTGTGCAAAAGACGCCGAACCCCACCGGTGGGGTCGTGACGGTTTCACTTGGCATCGCGCATTTTCCTTCGTCGGCGGAGGAGGTTGGCGAGGTGCTGAAAAAGTCGGATATCGCGCTCTATCAGGCCAAGCGCAACGGACGCAACAACACGGTCCGGTACCAGCCGGAGCCGGCCGTCCAGGCGGATACACCCTGATCGCGCTGGTAGCGGCGCCTGGCGAGATAACTTGCGAGATAACTTGCGCGAAGCAAGGCGCCCCTCATTCGCGGGACGACGACTCCGTTGCTGGCATCGGGTGCGCAGACATCGCGCTGCGCAGCGGCGGACGCGCCAGATTGGCCCGCCACGCGCGCTGGATCACTTGCGCGATCTGGTTGTAGGCCTGGCTGGAGATGACTTTCTCCTCGCGCATGGCCTCCAGCGAACGCTGGCCCTTGCGCAGGGCAAACAGCATCAGCAGGCGCTTTTCCAGCGCCACCGTGTAGCCGCCGAACTGCGCGCGCATCTCATCCAGGCCACCGCCGGCCGATTTGACGCGCTCCTCCAGCACGCCGTCCAGCAGGGTCGCCATGCGCGCGCCGAACACCGGCGTGAGCAGCGAGCGGTTGTACTGGCGCAGCCGCTCCAGCACCGTCTGGCGGCAGACCAGCAGCTCGAAGCGGTCGGCCAGCGCATGGGCCAGCGGCCGGTCGATCGACAGGCGCCGGTGCAGGAAGAGCGCCACGCGGTAGCCGCGCTGGTAATCCAGGATATGCCGGGCGGCGCGGTTGTAGCCCAGGCGGCCATGCTCGCGCGCGGCGTCAATCATCAGCGTGGTGTTGCGCATCATGGCGTCGAGATTGGCGACCGAAATCACGCCGTTGCCGTACTCCGGGATCAGTTCGCGCTCGCGCGTGGCCAGCGTGACCAGGCCAATGGTGACGCGGTCGCGCTCGGATAGCGCGGTGTCGAAATCGAACTCCAGCGCGCCCAGCTCGATCTCGCGCCGGTAGCGCTGCGCCACTTCGCGCGCTGCCGCGGGAGGCAGGTCGAAGGTCTGCGCGATGTGGTCGAGCGTGGTTTCGACCTCCTCGGTGGAGAGCTGGATGGCTTGCTGCTGCAATGCCCGGTCCTGGGCGGTGAGCTGGTCCAGCCCGAGCCGGTGGATCAGCCCGCGCAGGGTGGTGCCGTTCAGCAGCAGGCTGACCAGCACGAATCCGGTGGCCAGGATGGCGATGAAGTGCCGTGCCTCGTACGGCAGCGCCTCGTTTTCGGCAATGCCCAGCGCCAGCACCAGCGTCACCGCGCCGCGCAGGCCGCCCCACGCAATGGCCAGCTTGTAGGCATTGCTGATCGGCGCGCTGACCTTCAGCCAGGAAAGCAGTGGCAGCAGGCCGAACAGCGTGAGCAGGCGCGCCCCCAGCGCGGCCACTACCAGTGCCAGCAGCAGCAAGCCGTGATGCACGGTCACCCCGGCCAGCAAGGAAGGCACGCGCAYCGCCGCCAGCAAGAACACGACGGCCCCCGTGATGCCGGCGTACTGCTCCCAGATCATGCGCATGTGGTTCCAGTTGCGCGGGCTCAGCCGGGTGGGCCCGAGCGCGCTCACCACAAGGCCGGCGCAAACCACGGCCACCACCCCGGACACGCCGAGCAGCTGGTCGGCGAGCAGGTAGAGCGGATAGGGCAGCGCCAGCGTCAGCGCGCCCTCGGCCATGGCCAGCCCGGCCAGGCGCGGCAGCAGGTCGGCCAGCAGGCGTCCGGCGATCGCGCCGCACAGTACGCCGCCCACGAACGACCAGGCCAGTTCCCGCGCGCCAGCGGCCAGCGTGGCCTCGGCGCCATGGCCTGTCAGCATGGCCACCAGCACGCCGGCAATGGCAATGGCGGCGGCATCGTTGAGCAGGCTCTCGCCTTCGACCAGCCGGATCAGCCGGCCGGGTGCGCCGACATCGCGGAAGATGGCGATCACCGCGGCCGGGTCGGTGGTGGCGACCACCGCGCCCAGCAGCAGGCACACTACCAGGCTGGCGCCGCTGACCAGCGTGGTGACCAGCCCGATCACGCCCGTGGCCACGATCACGGCGACGATGGCCAGCAGCAGGATCGGCGCGGCGTCCGGCAGCATGCTGCGCACATCGGCGGTCAGCGCGGCGTGGAACAGCAAAGGCGGCAGGAAGATCCACAGATAGGCCTCGGGCGGGAGCGCCGGGTCGATCAGGGGATGGAGGAAATGCAAGGCGAACTGCGGGTAGGCGGCGTCGATGGCCACATAGCCCGCGCCGATGGCGATGCCGATGGCCGAGAGCAGAGTGGATTCAGGCAATGCCAGCTTGGCAGCGGCGACCTGCACCACGGCCACGATGGCCAGCAGCGCGCCCGCCAGGATGAGCACGTCGACGACGATATTCAAGCGCGCCTCCATTGCCGGGYGCGGGCCGGCCCGGGTTGTACTGTGGGCGACGACTGTGTCACTCGGGGATCCTTAGGCTTAGTTGGCTATGGCTATGGCTATGGCTGCCGGCTCCGAACATACCGCGATATCGCGCGCGCTTTCAAGCCTCGTGCGCTTTACCCACCGCATTGCCCACCGCTTCGCGCGATCCCGTTCCCGCTCGCTCATGCCGGATCGGCCACGCCGCCGCCGGCTTGGGCCAGGTGGGCGCGCAGCACGCCGACCAGCGCCGCCGCCGCGGGCGACAGGCTGCGGTTGCGTGCCGTCACCAGCCCGATCGAGCGCTCCGTCACCGGCGCGGTGAGCAAGCGCTCGACAATGCCGGCCTGGCGTACCGTGCCGGCCGCAATCTCAGGCAGCGCCGCCACGCCGAAGCCACATTCGACCATGGCCGCGATGGTGGCCAGGTGCTCGGCCTCGAACACCGGCTGGAAGCGGATACGGTTCTGCAGGAAGGCCCATTCGGCGTACTGGCGCACGCTGCTGGGGTGCGTCATGGAAACATGGGCGGCGTCCACCGTATCGGCCCAGCGCACCGGCCCCTTGCCGTGGGCCAGCGGGTGCTCGCTGGGAATCAGCAGCACGAAGCGGTCGGACATCATGGGGTCGTAGTGCAGGTCCGCCTGCTGCGGGTCGGCTGCGGTCAGCGCGAAGTCCACCTCGCCCGCACGCACCAGGTCGAAGGCCGGGCCGGAGAGCGTGTCGAAGACCTTGAGCGTGACCTTGGGATGCTCCCGCCGGTAGGCCATCAGCACGCGCGGCAGCAGGCGGGCGGCCAGCGAGGGCAGGGCGGCCACCGCAACATGGCCGCGCTCGGCGCTGGCAATGCCGCTCACGGCGTCGATGGCGTCCCGGAAGGCGGCCTGCAGGATCGCAGCCTGCTGCATGAAGACTTCGCCTGCCGCGGTTAGCCGCACGGTGCGGGTGGTGCGATCGAACAGCCGCACGCCGAGGGATTCCTCGATGCGCAGGATCTGGGTGGACAGCGCCGATTGGGACAGGTGCAACTGCCCCGCTGCCTGGCGGAAGTTCAGGGTGCGGCCAAGCACCAGGGTGGTCTCGACATCGCGCATCGACAGGTTGATTTTCACGGCACGGATGGCGGATTGATCTTGATTGTCGATCATTTTATCCAGAAAATCTGATTCATCAATCAAAGCGGCTTGTCTACACTCATGGTCAATCCCGCTGAACCCGGGCCATGACGCGGCGCAGGCGATGTTTTCGCCATGTTTTCATGGCAAACACGGGTTCAACCGCCCAACGACAACACCAGATAGTTCAAAGGAACGCCATGCCCGACGCCGCCCATTTTTCGCTAGTCACGCCTGGCACCGCACACGCCGTGGTGGTAGGCGGCGGCACCATGGGCGCCGACGTGGCCGTGGTGCTCACCCGTGCGCACTGCCGCACCACCGTCGTGGAGCCGGATACGCAGCGCGCGGAGGCAGTCGCCGCAAGGGTGGCCGCCAATCTCGCCGCGATCGGCCCGGCGGCCGAGGTTGGCCTCGCGGGATTGTCGGTAGCCGCAGGGCTCGACGCGGTTGACTGGAGCACGGTCGACCTGGTGATCGAGTGCATCCCCGAGCGGCTCGACATCAAGCGCGCGCTGTTCGCCGACCTGGCCCAGCGCGCCCGCCCGGATGCCATCCTCGCCAGCAATAGCTCGAGTTTCCCGATCAGCGCCATCGGCGCGGGCCTGTCCACCCGCGAGCGCATGCTCGGCCTGCATTTCTTCATGCCCGCGCACCTGGTGCCGCTGGTGGAGGTGGTGCTGGGCGAGGGCAGCGCCGAGGCCGGCGCCGACGCCTTGATCGCTTTCATGCGCCGTTGCGGCATGGTGCCGGTCAAGGTGAAGAAGGACCTGCCGGGATTTCTCGCCAACCGCCTGCAGCACGCGCTGTCGCGCGAAGCCTTCGACCTGATCGACCGCGGCATCGCCTCGCCCGAGGATGTGGATGCGGCGGTGCGCTTTGGCTTCGGCTTTCGTTTCCTGGCCGCTGGGCCGGTMATGCAACGCGACCACGCTGGCATCGACGTGCACGCGGCGGCCGGGGCTACCATGTATCCCACGTTCAACAACGCGGCGGAGCCGGCCCGGTGCCTGACCGAGCGCGCGTCGGACGGCCGCCACGGCATGAAGAGCGGCGAAGGCTTTTACCAGTGGACGCCGCAGACCATCGCCGCGGAACGCGAGCGCTATGATCGGCTGCTGCGCGCGGGGCTCGACCTGATCGCGCCGGAGCTGCCCAAGATCGAACCCTGAACCTCACCAGATCCACAAGATTCATGAGAAGCGCACTATGAGTGAACACACCTTGCTGGCGGATTCGCCACTGATCATTACCGTCGCCCCCAACGGCGCCTACAAGACCGCCAAGGACCACCAGGCCGTGCCGCTGACCGCTGCCGCGCTGGCGGCCGACGCGCGGGCCTGCCTGGAAGCCGGCGCGGCCATGATGCACATGCACGTGCGCCAGCCCGACGGCCGCCATTCTCTGGATCCGCAGATTTATCGCGAAGCGCTTGCCGTGGTGAAGCAGGAAGTGGGCGACGCCTTGCTGGTCCAGGTGACCAGCGAAGCCGCCGGCATCTACCGCGCGGCCGAGCAGATCGCCATGGTGCGCGAGCTGCGCCCGGAGGCAGTTTCCATCGGACTGCGCGAGATCGCCGTGCCGGACATTCCCGAGGCCGAGCTGGCCGATTTCCTGGCCTGGCTGGCGCGCGAGCGGGTGATGACGCAGATCATCCTGTACGACGCGGCCGACGTGGCGCGCTGGCAAGCGCTGCGCGCCCGCGGGCTGGTGCCGCCGGGCGCATGGTCGGTGCTGTTTGTGCTGGGCCGGTATTCGGCGGGGCAGGTATCGTCGCCGCGCGACCTGCTGCCGTTCCTGCAGGTCTACGAGGGCGCGCTGCCGTGGGCAATCTGCGCCTTCGGGCGCGAGGAGAATGCCTGCGTGACCACGGCCGCTGCGTTTGGCGGGCACGTGCGGGTGGGCTTCGAGAACAACCTGAAGCTGCGCGACGGCAGCACCGCGCCAGGCAACGCGGCACTCGTCGGGCAGGCGGCCGAAGGTGCGCGCACGCTTGGGCGCCCGCTAGCTTCGGCCAACGAAGCCAGGCAAATCTACAGCGAGATCCGCTGATCGGCGGCGCTCAGCGCCGGTGCTCATGCGCCGTCGCTGAACGAGTCGCGGGTGCCGTTGCGCGCGCCGTCGGTGAACGGGTCCCGCGTGCCGGTGCGTGCGCCGTCGGTGAACGGGTCGCGCGGGCCGAGCTTGCTGGCGCCCTGGGTGTAGACGTCCCGCGCCTGGCCGGTGGCCGCGCCATCGAGATACGGGTCCACGCTGCGCGGGGCGGCGCTGGCGAGGCTGGCGACACCGCCAAGGGTGGCCGCCAACGCAGTGGCGAGCAGGGCTTGCTTGAGAGTACGCATCGTTTTTCTCCGAGGATTCGAGGGGCGGGCGATCTCTTTCGATCGACCGTGCTGGCAGTCTAAGAAACAGGCACCCACGACAACATGACCGGCACATGACAATGCTGTCATGCGGCATGCGTTGCCTCGGCGGCATTCCTTGTCCGCCGCCACGTGATTTCGGCAAGGCCCAACGCCTTCGAAGTTCGCGCAACTTCTTCCCGTGACCCCCCAACTTTTGCCAACTGGCGTGACTCGCCAATCCTGGCGGGCAACTTGGCTCGGCACGCCCAAACTGTGTCGAAAATGTGCCAAAAATCTCATAACTTCTTAATGATTGGCGAAAACGCGCAATCAAGCTATGCTTGCCCGATTGTCGGGCGTGCAGCACACCATCCGGCCGTCAAAGGCGGCTGCAGGGAGGCTGGGCAACGGGTCCGGCATGGCAAGTGGCCGCGGGCGCGGATACCATGGCCGAAAATGACATAAGGCCTGAAAAGGTCGTGAAACATGACGCTTTACCAAATCAAACCGAAGTTCCAGGCCCTTCTGCGGCCTTTGGTGAAGCGCCTCGCCGCGCGCGGCGTCACCGCTAACCAGGTCACGCTGGCGGCGGCTGGCGGGTCATTGGTGGTGGGGGCGCTGGTGGCCGCGCTGGCCTGGCTGCCGGGCGTCTTCCTGCTGATGCCGCTCTGGCTGTTCGTGCGCATGGCGCTCAACGCCATCGACGGCATGCTGGCCCGCGAGCACGGGCAGCAAAGCGTGCTGGGCGCCTATCTCAATGAACTTGGGGACATCGTCTCCGATATTGCGCTGATCCTGCCGTTCGCCCTCGTTGCACCGTTTGGTGCCGGCGAGACCATGGTGTTTGCGCTGCTGGCCGTCATCGTCGAGTGCGCTGGCCTGATCGGGCCGCTAGCCGGTGCCAGCCGCCGCTACGATGGCCCCCTGGGCAAGAGCGACCGGGCCCTGGTGATGGGCGCGCTGGGCTTGTGGACCGGCCTCGGGCTGAGCCTGGCGCACGCCGCTCACTGGCTGTGGGTGCTGTTGTCGCTGCTGTCGTTGCTGACCATCGCCAACCGGGTGCGCCGCGGCGTGGCCGAGGGCGAGCAGGCACGCCAGGCCCGTGCCCAGGCAGCCCCGCACGCCAAATCGTCTTCCCAACCCGTGGAGTGATACTACGTGGATAGTCAAACCGGCCGTACCGCTGTCGAGTCACAGTTCGAAACCCACGATGGCCAGTCGCTGTTCTATCGCCACTGGCCTGCGGCGCCTGCCACCGGCCAGGCGCCGCAGGGCGCCGTTGTGCTGTTTCACCGCGGGCACGAGCATTCGGGCCGCATCGCCCACCTGGTCGATGAACTCGGCTTGCCCGGCCACGCCTTTTTCGCCTGGGACGCGCGCGGCCACGGCCGTTCGCCGGGCGAGCGCGGCTATAGCCCCAGCCTGGCCACGTCGGTGCGCGATATCCAGACGTTCATCGACCACATCGCCACCGAGCACGGCATTCCGGTAGAGCGCATCGCCGTGGTCGCGCAGAGCGTGGGCGCTGTCCTGGCATCAACATGGGTGCACGACTACGCGCCGCGGATCCGCGCCCTTGTGCTGGCTTCGCCGGCGTTCAAGGTCAAGCTCTACGTGCCGCTGGCGCGGCCGGGCCTCAAGCTCATGCACAAGCTGCGGGGCAAGTTCTTCGTCAACAGCTACGTCAAGGCCAGGTTCCTCACGCACGATCCCGACCGTATCGCCAGTTACCAGCAAGATCCGCTGATTACGCGCCCGATTGCCGTCAATATCCTGCTGGATCTCTACGAGACGGCCGATCGCATCGTGGCCGATGCAGCCGCCATCACCGTGCCCACGCAGTTGCTGATCTCCGGCGCGGACTGGGTGGTGCATCGCGGCCCGCAGGATGCGTTCTATGAGCGGCTGGGCTCCAGCGTCAAGGAGCGCATCGTGCTGGACGGCTTCTACCACGACACCCTGGGCGAGCGCGACCGCGCGCAGGCCGTGGCGGCGGCGCGGCGCTTTATCGTGCGCGAGTTCGAGACGCCATCGGCGCCGGTCTCCTTGCTGAACGCCGATCGCGGCGGCGCCTTCAAGGATGAGTCCGACCGGCTGGCGCAGCCACTGTCCCCGGCCAGCCCGGCAGGCATTTACTGGGGCCTGACGCGCGCTGGCCTGAAGTTCGGCGGCTTGCTGTCCGACGGGGTGCGGCTCGGGCACAAGACCGGTTTCGATTCTGGCTCCACGCTCGACTACGTCTACTGCAACAAGGCGCAGGGGCGGTTTGGCGTCGGCTCGATGGTCGACCGCAACTACCTGGACGCGATCGGCTGGCGGGGCATCCGCCAGCGCAAGGTGAACATCGAGGAACTGCTTGGCGTCGCCATCGGCAGCCTGCGCGCCGCCGGCGTGCCGGTGCGCATCGTCGATATCGCCGCGGGCCATGGCCGCTACGTGCTGGAGGCGCTGGCAGCCAAGGGCATCAACGGAGCAGCCGCGCAACAGGTGCAGAGCATCCTGCTGCGCGACTACAGCGATATCAACGTGCAACAGGGCCGCGCGCTGATCCGCAGCAAGGGCCTGTCCGACATTGCCCGCTTCGAGAAGGGCGACGCCTTCGACGGCGACGATCTCGCCGCGCTCGATCCGGCCCCCACGCTGGCTATCGTCTCAGGCCTGTATGAGCTGTTCGGCGACAACGGCATGGTGTCTCGTTCGCTTGKGGGCCTGTCGCGGGCGGTGGCGCCGGGCGGCTACCTCGTCTATACCGGGCAGCCCTGGCACCCGCAGCTCGAGTTCATCGCGCGTGCGCTCACCAGCCATCGCGCAGGCTCGGCCTGGGTGATGCGGCGCCGCTCGCAGGCGGAGATGGATGAGCTGGTCCGGCAAGCCGGCTTCGAGAAGATCGCGCAGCGCATCGACCCGTGGGGCATCTTCACGGTCAGCCTGGCGCGCAGGGTCGCGTGATGCTGCGCCGGCAGGCCGAAGGCGGGGCCGCACACGTGGCCGCAGACATGGCCGCAGGGGAGCCGGGCGTTGCCGAGGCTCGCCCCTGGGGCCTTGCCCTGGTCCTGCTGGCCGGCATGGGCGCCTTGTTTTTCTCGTCCTATGGGCTGGCCAACTGGCTGGCGAGCCAGCGTGCCGAGGTCCCGTTCTTCTACTTTGAATGGGAGCGGCACATTCCCTTTGTGCCCTGGAGCATCGTGCCGTACTGGTCGATCGACCTGCTCTACGGCCTGTCCTTTTTCCTCTGGCGCGCGCGCGCCGAGCTGCTCGTCCATGCCAAGCGCTTGCTGGCGGCGCAACTGATCTCGGTTGCCTGCTTCATTGCCTTTCCGCTGCGTTTCGCCTTCGATCGCCCGCAGGCCGACGGCGTGCCCGGCCACCTCTTCACGCTGCTGGGCGGCTTCGACAAGCCGTTCAACCAGGCGCCGTCACTACACATCAGCCTGCTGGTGATCCTGTGGGTAGCCTATGCCATGCACGCGCGCGGCGCCTGGCGCTGGCTGCTGCACGGCTGGTTTGCGCTGATCGGCGCGTCGGTGCTGACCACTTACCAGCACCATGTCATCGACGTGCCCACCGGCTGGCTGGTGGGCTGGTTCTGCGTTTTCCTGTTTCCCTTCGGGGCGGGGCAGGGCAATGCGGTGCCCGCTGCCCGGGTGCGCACGCGGCAACTGGCCGGGCGTTACGCCATGGGCGCACTGGCCGTTGGGGCGCTAGCGCTGGCGCTGTTGCCCGCCTCGGCCCTCGCAGCGTTGCTGCTGGGCTGGCTGGCCCTGTCGCTGGCTTGCGTCGCGGCGGTCTACCGGCGGGGCGTTCCGGCCATGTTCCAGAAGCGGCACGACGGCACCATGCCGATGGCGGCGCGCTGGGTGCTGGCGCCCTACCTGCTGGGCGCGCTGGCCAACTCACGCTGGTGGACACGCCGCCAGCCCGGCGCCAGCCAGATCGTGCCCGGCCTCTGGGTCGGCCGCTTCCCCGGCGGCGCCGAACTGCGCCGCCTCGGGGCCGATGCCGTGCTCGACCTGACCGCCGAGCTGCCGCGGCTGGCGAATGCCGCCTGGTACCGCTGCGTGCCGGTGCTGGACCTGACCGTGCCCGCGCCGGCGCAGCTGGACGAAGCGGTGGCCGTGCTTGAAGCCTGGCATCGCGATGGCCGCAAKGTGCTTGTGTGCTGCGCGCTGGGTTATTCGCGCAGCGCGCTGGTGGCTGCCGCATGGCTCGCCGGCCACGCCGGCGCGCGCGACGCCGGGCAGGCGCTGGCCCTGCTGCGCAAGGGGCGTCCGGCCGTGGTGCTGGGCCCGGATAGCGTGGCGGCGCTGTCGCAGTTCATCCGCCGCCGGCAGGCGGCCGCACAGGCTTCAGGGGGAGCAGGCCATGTCGGTTCCGATGCATGACGACCATCACCTGGATGCCGCCGCCGGGCACTGGATGGCGCAGGCCGCGGTGGGTGGCCTAGATGGCGCGGGCCGCGTGCTCTGGGCCGGGCTGGTGCTGGCACTCATCAACCTGCTGCTGGCCGGTACCTTGTCGCCGGCGGGGCAGGTCTATCTGGTGCTTGGCATCGTGGCGGCGCTGCTTGGCGCGGCCCAGCTGTGGCTGTTGATCCGCGTGGCGATCGACCGCCGCTTGTTTGCGGCACTTGCCGACGCCTTGCGCATTGCCGATCCGGTCTCGACGCTGGCCTCGCTGGACCAGGCGCTGGTGCTGCTCGGATGGGCGGCTCCCGAGGCCGGCGGGCGATCCCTGGCGCAGCGCGCTCGCGGCGCCTTGCGCTTTCTCCACTGGGCTGCGGGACTCGCCGCCCTGCAATTGCTGGTGGCCTTGCTGCTACTGCTGCTGAGATAACACACGATGTGGATTTCCAAACTGGTGGCGCGCGCCATCATCCTGTTCGCGCGCTTGCTGACCGGCATGCAGGCGCGCTGGAACGGCTGCATGCCCGCTGCGGCGCAGCGTATCTATTTCGCCAACCACAGCAGCCACGGCGACTTCGTGCTGATCTGGGGCTGCCTGCCACCGGACTTGCGCTCGCTAACGCGGCCCGTGGCCGGCGCGGACTACTGGAACAAATCGGCGTTGCGCCGCTTTATCGGCAAGGATGTATTCAACGCGCTGCTGATCGATCGCACCCGCGCCGAGCCGGGCAGCGATCCCGTGGCCMTGATGCAGCAGGCGGTGCGCAAGGGCGATTCGCTGATCCTGTTTCCCGAGGGCACGCGCAWTACCACCGACGAACGGCTCCTGCCCTTCAAGAGCGGCATCTACCACCTGGCGAAGGTTTGCGGACAGATCGAGTTCGTGCCCGTGTGGATCGACAACCTCAACCGCGTGATGCCCAAGGGCGAGATCGTGCCGGTGCCGCTGCTGTGCACCGTGACCTTCGGCAAGCCGCTGACCCTGGGCGCGGAAGAAGCCAAGGATGACTTCCTGGCGCGCTGCCGGGATGGCCTGTTGACACTGGCGCCCGCGCTGGACTAAGAACCCATGACCTTTCCTCACCTGACCATGATGCATGAGACCTGGCTGCTGTTCGGCGGCGTGCTGGGCGTACTCGTGCTGGCTTCCACGGTGACCGCGCTGCTGCGCTGGCGCGTGGCCCGGGGCGGCCCGCACGCGGTCATCGACAACCTTGCCGCGCGCGTATCGGCATGGTGGTGGATGATCGGCGTGCTAGGGGTAGCGTTCGCGATGGGGCGCACCGCCATCATCGTACTGTTCTACCTGCTGTCGTTCTTCGCCTTGCGCGAGTTCATCACCATCACCACCACGCGGCGGGGGGACCATCGCGCCATCGTCGCCGCCTTCTTTGTCTTCCTGCCGTTGCAATACGTGCTGGTGTACACCGGCTGGTACGGGCTGTTTTCCATCTTCATCCCGGTCTACGCTTTCCTGATCCTGCCCATACTCTCAGCGCTGTCTGCGGAGACCACGCGCTTTCTCGAGCGTTGCGCGGGGGTGCAGTGGGCGGTGATGATCTGCGTGTTCTGCGTGTCGCATGTGCCGGCGTTGCTGACCTTGCCGATTCCTGGCTTCGAGGATCGCAACCTGTTGCTGATCGCATTCCTGGTGATCGTGGTGCAGGGCAGCGACGTGCTGCAGTACGTGTGGGGCAAGCTGCTAGGCAAGACCAAGATCGCGCCGCTGCTGTCGCCATCCAAGACCGTGGAAGGCTTTATCGGCGGCGTGGCCAGCGCCACCGCGCTGGGCGCCTCGCTTTGGTGGATCACGCCGTATGGCTCGCCCTGGAAGGCGGGGCTGATCGCGCTGGTGATTGCCTTGATGGGTTTCCTGGGCGGGCTGGTGATGTCGGCCATCAAGCGCGACCGCAATATCAAGGATTGGGGCCAGATGATCCAGGGCCACGGCGGCATGCTGGACCGGCTGGATTCGGTGGTGTTCGCCGCGCCAATCTTCTTTCACATCACGCGGTACTGGTGGGTGCCCTGAGCGGCTCCATCGCCTTCCTCGTTATTTTTCTTGAATTTTGCCGGTCCAGCCCGCGCGTTGGCCCGGCGCGTTGTCATCATGTCTAGCAAGCGCATCGAGCATATCGTCATTGTCGGTTTTGGCTGCATCGGCCAGGCCATCCTGCCTTTGCTGGCGCAGGCGCACCCGGAAGCGGCGGTTACGGTTGTCGACCGGGCCATGGACGCCCACCGCCTGGCGCTGGCCCGGCAATACCGCGCCACGCCGCTGCATGCCACGGTGGCGCCGGACAACTTTGCACAGGTGCTGAGTCCGCTGCTGGGGGCGCAAACCTGCCTGCTTAACCTGGCGCCCGCCGTGTGCAGCCGCGACCTGATCGCACTGGCGCAGGCGCACCACGCGCTCTACCTGGATAGCGGCATCGAGCCATGGGACTACGAAGACGGTGTAGCCTCATCTCATCTGAACAACTACGCCCTGCGCAGCGAGATGCTGGCGTTTGCCCGCGGCCGCGAGCGGATGTCCACCGCGCTGGTTGCCCACGGCGCCAATCCCGGGTTGGTCTCGCTACTGGTCAAGGCCGCCTTGCTGAAACTCGCGCGGCACGCCGGCGTGCCAGACTCCCCACCGCAGGACCAGGCGGGCTGGGCCCGGCTCGCGCGCCGGCTCGACGTGCGCGTGATCCAGGTGGCGGAGCACGACAGCCAGTGCGCGCCGGGCTATCCGGCGCACGGCGAATTCGCCAATACCTGGTCGGCCGATGGCTTCATCACGGAATGCCTGCAGGACGCCGAACTGGGCTGGGGCAGCCACGAGCCCGCGCTGCCTGCCGGTGGCCGGCGCCATGGCTACGGCAGCGATGCGGCGATCGTGCTGGACCGGCCCGGGCACCGCACCCGTGTGCGCTCATGGTCCGCGCTGCACGGTCCGTTCGATGCCTACCTGATCACGCACAACGAATCGATCTCGATCACCGAGTACCTTAGCTGTGCCACGCCCGGCGAGCCGCATTACCGGCCCACGGCCTACTACGCCTACCGCCCCACCTGCGCCACGATGGCATCGATGCAGTGGCTGGGCGAGCGCGACGCCAGCCGCATTGCCAGCCACCGCATCCTCAAGGACGAGATCGTCGATGGCGTGGATGAGCTTGGCGTGCTGCTGATGAGCGGGCGCCATGGCGCGGTGTGGCACGGCTCGCAGCTCGACATCCACCGGGCACGTGCGCTGGCGCCGCACAACTCCGCCACCAGCCTGCAGGTGGCCTCCAGCATCGTCGCCGCGATGCGCTGGGCGCAGGCCAATCCGGCGCGCGGCGTGACCGAGTCCGATGCCATGGATCACCACTTGGTGCTGGAGCACGCAGCCGGCTGGTGGGCGCCTCTCGTCACGCGCTTCACCGACTGGACGCCCAGGCCGGGTCGTCGCTCGCTGGCCTTCGACGAATTCCTCATTGCTGCATCCGCGCCGGCGCCAACGCCGAGTGCCGCGGAGATCGCCCTGTCATGAAACGCATTGCCCAGACCCCGCGTGCCGACTGGCCGCAGCAGCTTGAGCGCATCGGTTTTCACTTCCACTCGCTCGACGAGCAAAACCTGCCGCGCCAGGTGGATCGCAACACGTTCTTCTATTGGCGCGAAGACGTCGCCTACGAGTTCGAGGCGCAGGAGATCGAGGCGCTGTATGCCGCCGCGCTCGATCTGAACCAGCGCTGCCTGGAAGCCGTGCAGCACGTGATCGACCACGACCTGTTTGCGCGGCTCGCCATTGCCCCGGATTTTGCCGAGCTGATCCGCACCTCCTGGGACCGCGACGAGCCAACGCTGTTCGGCCGCTTCGACATGACCATGGATGCGCTTGGCGTGCCCAAGATGTACGAGTTCAACGCTGATACCCCCACCTCGCTGATCGAATCGAGCCTGGCGCAATGGTTCTGGAAGGAGGCGGTGCGGCCGGACGCCGATCAGTTCAACAGCCTGCACGAAGCGCTGGTGTCGCGCTGGCGATGGCTGCGCCGCCACTATCGCGACGCCAAGGTCCTGCATTTCGCCTGCATGTTCGACAGCCAGGAGGATGTCTGCAATGTCGAGTACCTGATGGACACGGCGCTGCAGGCAGGGTGGTCGGTCAAGCTGGCCGACCTGGAGCAGGTTGGCTCCGATGGGCGCGGCGGCTTCTACGATGGCGACGACCAGCCGATGGAGCTGGTCTTCAAGCTCTACCCGTGGGAATGGATGGCCACTTCCGACTATCGCACGGAGCTGGCGGGCAGCACGGTGCGATGGGTGGAGCCACCCTGGAAAGCCGTGCTCGCCAACAAGGCCATCCTGCCGATCCTGTGGGACCTGTTCCCCGGCCATCCGAATCTGCTCGAGGCCTCGTTTCGCGAAGCCACCTTTGCCGGGCGCTCTTACGCCAAGAAGCCGTTCCTGTCGCGCGAGGGCGAGAGCGTGGCGCTGGTGACCCCACAGGGGCGTTTCGAGAATCCCGGCGAATACGGCGAGGAAGGCTTTATCTATCAGGCTTACGCGCCCGCGCAGCGCTTTGACGATCGCTACACCACGCTCGGCGTATGGCTGGTCGATGACGTGCCCAGCGGCCTGTGCGTGCGCGAGGAACTGGGACCGATCGCCAAGAACACCAGCTTCTTCGTCCCGCATTATTTTCAGCACGCCTGATCCGGAGAAAGGAGAAACGCAGCGCAATGGCCAAGAAGAAAGGCAAGAAGGGCGGCCAGCCGTCAAAGTACGACAGCCCCTACCAGCCGCGGGCAAGCGGCTCCAGTCAGTCCGCATGGTCAGGCCAGCCCGCGCTCGCCGCCCGCGGCCGGCGCAAGTCCCGCTCGCCGGCGCTGTGGCTGATCGGCGCTTGCGCGCTGGCGGCTGGCGTGGCGGTGATCGGCTCATGCAGCGACGATGGCGATGACGAAGCCGTGACCGTGCGGCGCGCCAGCTATGCCTCGCAAGCCGATTGCGTGGCCGACTGGAATGCGCCCGAGGATTGCGAAGGCGTGCCGGTCGACAACATCTACGCCTCCAGCCTGGCGGATACGGCCGGCAGCGATGGCAGCAGCGCCAGCACGAGCAGCGGTGGCCATGGCGGTGGCTACTATGGCGGGTATCACGGCGGCGTGGCCCGCTGGTACGGGCCGTACTACACCGAGTCCGGCACGGTCTACCACCCGGACGGCACGCAGACCCGGCGCGACATGTCGAGCGGCAACTCGCGGCCCATGGGTGTCTATGACAGCAACGGCAACCTGACCCGCGTGAGCCAGGCGCCGGGCACGCCGCATGCGACGATGGTCGAGGAGGCCACGCTGAGCCGCGGCAGTCTGGGGCGTGGCGCGAGCGGCGGCATGTCGATGCGCGCGGCCGCTGTCAGCCGGGCGCCTGCAGTGTCCTCGCGCGGCGGCTTTACCAGTCGCTTTGGCGGGTCCGGGCGCTCCGGCGGTGGTTAAGGCTGCATCGCACCCTTTCAGATTCGCTCCAAATCCGGTTCAACCCAACCAGGAATCCACAGGAATCCACATGACATTGCCCCTACAACCGGTCTATGCCTACCTGATCTATATTCTCTCCAGCTTCGCCATGCTGGGGCTGTTTCTGCTCGTCTACACGCGGATCACGCCGCACCGCGAGTTCGAGCTGATACGCCAGGGCAATGTGGCGGCGGCCTTGTCGCTGGGCGGCGCGGTGCTAGGGTTTTCGCTGACGCTCTCGGCCAGCATCCAGCACAATGCCGCCTTCTCGATGTTCGTGCTGTGGGGCTTTGGTGCGTTCGTGGTGCAGGTGCTGGCCTATGTGCTGGTGGCACGGGCGCTGCGCGGCGTCAGCGAGGAAATCACCGCGGATAATCGCGGCATGGGGGCGCTGATGGGGGTGGTATCGCTGGCGGCGGGCATCGTCAATGCCGCCTGCCTGGCCTAGCTTCGCCGCTGCTTTGGCATGTGGGCGGGCGCCGAGAGACGGAGTGTGCACCTTGCAGTGCGTTGGCGGGATCTGTGGACGTGCCAGGCGCCGCGCGGCAACTGGCATTAACGCTTAGGAAATGTCTGCGCCAGCAAAGACGCAAGACCCTGTAAAATCGTGCCTCACAGGCGGCTTGACCCGCTGGATTGCCCCCCTTCCTCCGCTTTGCCGGCCATTTGTCCGCCGGCAAGGTCAATTACGAAAGTCATGTCAGAGTCTGATGAAGCCAAACTAGCCGCGGCGGCGTGGGTCCGTGAGCAGATGGACCGCCACGGCCTCACGCTCGACGATTTACTCGAAGCGGGCTGTTTCGCTGCCCCCACGGCGCCGCCGGCACCGGCTCAGGCAGTGCCAAGGGCCACGCTGGCAGTTGCGCCCCCGGTTGCCGCGCCYGCAGCAGCCCCCGAGGCGGAAAAGCCAGCCCGGGCGCTTTATCGCAACGCCATGGGCCAGAGTTGGGACGGTACCGGCGAGCGTCCGGAGTGGCTGCAGCGGGCGGTCAACGCGGGGCAGACGGTCGATTTCTTCCGGGTCGGATAACCGTCGGATAACCGTCGGATCAACATCCCCTCACTTCTCCGGCGGCTGCACCACCAGCGCGGTTATCGTCAGCGCGCCGTTGGCCCGGATCACGCTGAATCTCACCTGGTCGCCTTCCTTGACCTGACCCAGCAGGGCCGGGTCTTGCACACGGAAGATCATTGTCATGGCGCCCATATCCAGGTTGGCGATGGGGCCATGTTTGATGGTCAGCTTGCCGGCTGCGGCATCTACCTTGCGGATTTCCCCATCGGTCATTGGCACAGCCTCGGCTTGCGCCGCGCTGGCCGGGGCGAGAGCATTGCCGGCATGGGTGGCGGCCTGGGCCGGCAAGGTGGCGAAGGCTGCCAGTAGCGGCAGCAGCGGCAGCAACGCGCGCAGGTTCTTGCTGGGGTTCATTTGCATTCCTTCCTGGTTGGCTGGTATTGAATACAGGGGGCGGTGTCGCCGCGTCGCTAAATCGCTTAGCGCACGCTGACTTTGCCGCGCATGCCGGCGTCATAGTGGCCGGGCTGCAGGCAGGCAAAGTCCACCCGGCCGCTGCGCGTAAAGCGCCACACCATTTCGCCGCGCTGGCTGGCTTCGAGCGTGACCGCGTTCGGGTCGGCGTGTTCCATCTCCGGCATCTTCAGCATCTMGGCGTAGTGCGCCTTCAGGTCGGCCTCGGTGCCGAGCACCATCTCATGCCGCAGCTCGCCGGCGTTGCGCACCACGAAGCGGACGGTCTCGCCGGCTTTGACCTGGATATCAGCCGGGGTGAATCGCATGTTGTCGGTCATGCTGACCTGGATGGTGCGGCTCACGCTGGCCGCGTTGCCAGGCTCGCCAATGGCGCTGGTGGCGCCGGCTGCCTCGCTGGCATGATGGCCGCCGTGGTTGCCGGCGGCGAAGGCGCCGGCGAACGGGAGGGTTAGGGCAACGGCACTGGCCACCGCCATCCAGGCGGTAGCGGCGCGGGATTTCCTGTTTCGCATGTTGTCTTTCCTTTTTCTGGTTGGTGTGGTCATTGGCCGGCGCCTGGCGCGCCGGCGTATTCGAAGGCAACAGTCCCTTTGGGATGGCGATACCAGCCGGGGTCGCGGTAGTCGTTGCGGCCAAGGCCGGCGCGCACCTTGAGCACCGTGAACATGCCGCCCATCTCGATGGGCCCGAATGGCCCCTGTCCTGTCATCATCGGCAAGGTGTTGTCCGGCAATGGCATCTCCATGCCGCCCATGTCCGCCATGCCCGCCTCGCCCATCGCCATGTACTCCGGCACCAGCGCGTTCATCCGCTTGGCCAGGTCCTTTTGCTTGACGCCGATCATGGTCGGCAGTTGATGGCCCATCGCGTTCATGGTGTGGTGGGACTTGTGGCAGTGGAAAGCCCAGTCGCCAGGGTTGTCGGCGATGAATTCGATGGCGCGCATCTGTCCCACCGCCACGTCGGTGGTCACCTCCGGCCAGCGCGCGGACGGGGGCACCCAGCCACCATCCGTGCCGCTTACCTCGAAGCGGTGCCCGTGCAGGTGGATCGGATGGTTGGTCATGGTCAGGTTGCCAAAGCGGATCCGCACGCGATCGCCCAGGCGTACCGGCAGGCTGTCGATGCCCGGGAACACGCGGCTGTTCCACGTCCACATATTGAAATCCGTCATCTCGGCCACGCGCGGCGTGTAGGAGCCGGGGTCGATGTCGTAGGCCGAGATCAGGAACACAAAATCGCGATCGACCCGCATCTGCGCGGGGTCTTTCGGATGCACCACGAGGAACCCCATCATGCCCATCGCCATCTGCACCATCTCGTCGGAATGCGGGTGGTACATGAAGGTGCCGGCGTGCTTCATCTCGAACTCGTAGACAAAGGTCTTGCCGGGCGGGATATGCGGCTGCGAAAGGCCGCCGACGCCGTCCATGCCAGCCGGCAGGATGATGCCGTGCCAGTGCACGGTGGTGTGTTCCGGCAGCTTGTTGGTGACGAAGATCCGCACCTTGTCGCCTTCCACGCACTCGATGGTGGGGCCGGGGCTCTGGCCGTTGTAGCCCCACAGGTGTGCCTTCATGCCGGGCGCGAACTCGCGCTCGACGGGCTCCGCCACCAGGTGGAACTCTTTCCAGCCTTGGCGCATGCGCCAGGGCAGGGTCCAGCCGTTGAGCGTCACCACCGGGTTGTACGGGCGGCCAGTGGCAGGCGCCAGCGGCGGCTGGGTGGCGGGGCTGGCTTGCAGCGCGGCCTCGGGCAGCACGGCGGCGCCGGCGCGCGTCACCAGCGCCGCGCCGAGCATGGTGGCGCCGGAGCCATGCAGGAATTGTCTTCGGGTAACCATGGTCATTGTCCTTTGGGCGAGGCGGGCGCGGCTTGGGAAGAGGATGCAGGCAGAGGCAATGCGCCGCCGTCCGGCAGCCGTCCGCCGAGCGCGCCCTGCAGTTCGGTTTCGGCCACCCAGTATTCGCGCAGCGCATCGAGATAGCCGTTGACGGCACCGACCTGCTCGCGCGCGTCGGCCAGCAGCTCGAACACGCCGACCAGCATGCCGTTGTAGCGCAGCATGCCTTCGTCGGAGATGCGCTTGCGCAGCGGCACGACTTCGTCGCGGTAATGCCGGGCGATGTCGTAGCGCGCCTGGTAGCCGGCGTAGGTCTCGCGCACTTCCGAGCGGGCATTGATGGCACTCTCGGCGAGCCGGCTGGCGGCCTGCATGTAGACCGCCTCGGCCCGCGCCACGCGGGCGCCGCCCCAGTCGAACAGCGGGATCTCGATATCGATGCCGTAGCCGGTCTCGCGCGGCTTGCCGGTTTCCGAGTTGTGCAGGTAGCTCACGTCCAGCACGCTGATAAAGCGCGTAGCGCGGGTCAGTCCAAGCGAGCGCGCCAGGCTATCCAGTTGCAGCTTGCCGGCTTGCAGATCGAGGCGGCTGGCAATGGCATAGCCCTCCAGGTCCGCCATGGCGGGACGCCCCTTCGGCAGGTCCGGCAGGCGTTCGGGGAGCCGGTATTGCGCGCCGGTGCCCCACAAGCCAAGCCGGCGCGTGAGCTGCTCGCGCGCGGCCAGTGCCTGTTGGCGGGTGCGGGCCAGCTGGGTTGCGGCCTCGGCGTAAAAGGCCTGCTCGCGCGCGTGATCGAGCGCGCTGACGTTGCCTGCGCGCGCCAGGTCGCGGGCGAACAGCGCGCCGGTCTCGGC
>NZ_JBFTSF010000040.1:0-34235 GCF_056399905.1 Cupriavidus sp. 01L46 | reverse complement strand
CCCAAGCTGCTGGAAAGCGTCTCCGCCCGCCTGGAAACGGCAACGAGCGGCATGTCGGAAGCGTGGAGCAATGCRCTCTCCCAGCACGAACGCGTCAGCGAAAAACTGGCGGGCGACAACCAGCACGCGCTGGCGGCGGCCGCGGCGACATTTGAGCAGCACTCGGCGTCGCTGGTGCGAACCGTGGGCCAGTCGCATGCGGACCTGCAAGCGGAACTGGCAGCGCGGGACCAGCAGCGGCTGGCAGCCTGGAGCGATACGCTCGGCACGATGGCGGCAACGCTGCGCCAAGAGTGGGAGCAGGCAGGCACGCACAATGTCAGCCGGCAGCAGGAAATCTGCGACACGCTGGCGCAAACCGCGCGCGACATCTCGGCCCAGACGCAAGCGCACGCCAGCAACACCATCGCCGAGATTGCCCGGCTCGTGCAAGCCGCTTCGGAAGCCCCCAAGGCAGCGGCCGACGTCATTGGCGAACTGCGCCAGAAGCTCTCCGACAGCATGGCCCGCGACAACGCGATGCTGGAGGAGCGCGGCCGCTTGCTGGAAACGCTGGAAACCCTGCTCGATGCCGTGAACCATGCCTCCACCGAGCAGCGCACGGCCGTCGACGCCCTGGTCGGCACGACGGCGGATCTGCTGGACCGTGTCGGCACCCGGTTCACCGACAAGGTCGAGGCTGAAGCCGGGAAGCTGGAAGCCGTCGCCGCGCAGGTCACCGGCAGCGCTGTCGAGGTGGCAAGCCTGGGCGAAGCCTTCGGCATGGCGGTGCAGCTGTTCGGCGAGTCGAACGACAAGCTGGTGGCCCACCTCCAGCGCATCGAAGCCGCGCTGGACAAGTCCGTCGCGCGTAGCGACGAACAGCTTGCCTATTACGTCGCACAGGCCAGGGAAGTCATCGACCTGAGCATGCTGTCGCAGAAGCAGATCGTCGAAAACCTGCAACATCTCGCAGGACAGCGGGCGCCCGCCAGCGCCGAAGCGGCATGAGYGAGGAGATCGACGCCGGCGTGGAGCCGGCCGTGCCAATCTGGGCCGTCTTCGGCGACCTGATGTCGGTGCTGCTGGGCGCCTTTGTGCTGATCCTGGTGAGCGTCATCGGCGTGCAGCTGGAACTCTCGACCAGGCTGGAGGAGGAAGTCAAGCAACGGCAGGTGGAGAAGCATCGCCGCGAGGCCCTTGAGCAAGCGCTGGCCGGCCCGCTGGCGGCGGGCCGGGTGACGCTGGTCAACGGGCGCATCGGCATCAAGGGCAGCGTGTTGTTTGCCCTCAACTCCGATCAATTGCAGCCCGAAGGCCGGGAGGTGTTGAAGAGCCTGGCCGCGCCGCTGTCCGCTTACCTCCAGGCCCGCGAGGAGATCCTGATGGTGAGCGGATTTACCGACGACCGCCAGATGCGCGAGGCCAACCGCCGCTTTGCCGACAACTGGGAACTGTCGGCCCAGCGCGCGTTGACGGTGACCCGCGCGTTGATCGATGAAGGCGTCCCGCCCTCCTCGGTGTTTGCGGCCGCCTTCGGCGCCGAGCAGCCCGTGACCTCGAATGCCAACGACGAGGGACGAGCCAAGAACCGGCGCGTGGAGATCGCGCCAATCCCGAGGCCGTCCAACGAAACGGGGAAGCCGCGTGATTAGTGGCGAGATTGGTGCCGAAAGCCGCGACGCGCTTGCCACGCTCGACGCATGGCGCGCGCGTGGCGCCGATCGCCTGAATCCTGTCCGCTTTCGATTCATCGAGGCGCTGGCCCGACGGGCGGCCGCCTACAGCGGCGATGCGCGACGCATCCTCGACAGCAGGCTGGCCAATCTGCTCGAGGCCTATGCCGGCGATCTTGAAAGCACCGAATGCAAAGACCGCAATGTCGGCGGCACAGCATCGCCGGGCGCTCCCCCTCGCGGGCCGCTGGCCGGACTGATCAACTACATGGCCATCCGGGCGCCGGCGGATCGCGGCGCCCCCGCAACGATTGCAGCCGTACCCCGGCGCGCGTCCCTACCGGACATGGAGGTGCTCGACTACTTCCGGGAAACCTGGTCCAGGGTCAGCACCGATCGACGGTTGCGGCAGTCGCTGGAGCAAGTGCCCGACAATGCCGGCCCGCTCAATTCGAGCCGCCTCGTGCATCGCTCGCTCTCACTGATGCGAGAACTGTCGCCTGAATATCTCCACCAGTTCTTGTCGTACGTCGACGCCTTGTCGTGGATGGAGCAGATGAACGGCGGCGGCGCCATGGCGGGTAAGGACGCGCCACGCGCAGGGAGCATCAAGCCGAGCGCACGCGGCAGGCCACGCTAGCGCAGTTGGGGGGACGGCGGGTCAATATCGGCTTGATTCGCCCCTGCGAGCCGTACGATGCCACGCCATGGGCGAGAGCAGGAGAACCGTCAGTAGGAACGCTACCTGCGAAAGGTAGAACGGCTCGAACCACTGCCGATTCAATGCGACGTAGAACGTGTTGTGAACGACGTCGACAATGATGATTGCCGCTGTGAGCGCGATGCCCACCCTTGGTTTGATGAAAAGAAGCAGCACCGCCAACGGATCAACAATCGTCAGCGCTCCCCAGAACACCCGGCTGGCCCAGTACGCGCCATTCCCATAGCCGTAGTCCCAGAGAAAGCCATGTTGAAAGACTGCCCGCACATGATTGGCCGTCGCGACCAAAAGACAGCAGGCAAACAGAAAACGGACGGAGAATGAAACGCTCGGCATGGCTTGATCTGCTTACGTGGCCATATAACTAGCGCTTGCCCGTGGCGATTGGCTGCGCTTCGCAAGCCTGCGCCGTGCGTTCCGCTGTATCGGCGCACTGGCGCCACACCGCCTCCGGCATCGCCGCCACCAGTACCAGGTCCTGCCCCGGCGCATAGTTCCAGAACACCCGGCCCGGACGCGCGCGCGCGGCTTCCCAGATCTTGCGTTTCTGCTGCGCGGTAAGTCGGATGTCGCCACCCTGCCCGCTGTTGCCGGAGGCGAGCACCTCGCGCTGCCCGGCGCTGAACGCCATGATGTCGCCCGCGGTCTCGTCGCCAGGCAGCAGCAGGATTCGCCATGGGTAATGCCAGGACTCCACCGACGGAACACGCCAGTCCGGGCCGTTCAGCACCATGGTGTATTGCGCGGGATTGCTCGCGGCATAGCTTGAGTCATGCCCACGCTGGGCACCCAGGCTCTCGGGCAAGCGATAAGGCAGGCCTACGTTCATCGACGCGTAGCCCTCGCTCGGGCCTTCCTTGATATACAGGTGCCGCGGCTTGCCTTGCGCATCGAAGGTGCGCACCTGCACGCGCCGCCCATGGGGATCGCGCTGGATCATGCGCAGCAGGCGGCCATCGGCATCATGCACATAGCGCAGCGCGGCCGTCTCGCCGGAGCCGGACTCGCATGCACCTTCGCCCGATGAGGCAAGCCAGCCCGCCTTGTCGTAGCGTAGGCAATGCTGGCTGGACAGCTTCGGCGGCGCGTCGTCCTCGCTGTCAACCGTGTCGAAGGCAGCCAGGCGTGCCGCGCCGTCGTAGCGCAGTACGAGCGTGCGCTCCAGCTCGTAGTCTTCAGGCCCGGCCGCACGCGCATCGTCGGCACGATTGCCCGGCTGGCCGTGCCGGCGCTCCGATGCATAGCGAAGGCTCTGTGCCGGACTCAGCAGCGCCTCGCGCCTTTGTTCGAACGCCTCGGTAAAGCGGTACTGCTCCACCCGGCACAGGTGGCGCGCGTTGTCGCCCGCGCCATCGAAGTACAGCACGGTTGGGCCCACCCGCTTGTCCGCGGGCAGGCCGTAGACCGACCAGTCGACCTGCTCAGCCCATAGCGAAGCCCGTGCGCGGCCGGCAATGGAGATGCGCAGCGGCGCCTCCAGGTTGTCCGACTTGACACGCGCACCATCCAGGCCCAGCAGCGTGCCAGCGTCTTCCAGCGGAAAGTCCACCACAACCCGCGTCATCGCAGCGGCGGCGCTGGCTGCCGGATCGCACACGGCGTGAGCGACCGGCGAGATGGAAAGCGCGAGCAGCAGTGCCAGCGTTTGTGCCGGGCTCGGCTTATTGAAATTGCGTGGCATGGAGGTAGGACACCAGGTTCCAAAACTCGGCGCTGACGCCGCCCAGGCGCAACGCGCCGCTCTTGTCATCCATCAGCAGGAAGGGATAGGCCCGCCGCTCGAACCTGCCCGCCGGTGGCAGGCGGTACGGCTCGAAGCGCTTGGGGTCGCTGAAGTAGCGCTCCGTGGCGTCGCCACCGCCGCCGTTGATGTGCATATACCAGACGCTAAGGTTGTGCGCGCCGATCGTCGCTTCGTTTTCCGGATAGATGCCGCCCTCACCCGCCGGCACTGAGTCGTGCAGCAGGTTGAAGAAGATACGCCCAGCACCCACCACCGCGAAGCCGCTGCCCGCGCTAATGTCGCTCTGTTCTGCCAACGCCTTCAGTAGCGGCACGGCACGCGATTTCGGCACGACTGACTTTGAGAAAACCTGCTCGATCTGTGCCTCGGTGATCTGCGCGCCCGCATTGCGCCGCTGCTGCAGCGTGGCGAAGTCCGTTTCGAATTGCTGCCGCCATGCGCGGTAACGCTGCGCTTGTGCCGCGCGATCGAACTGCTGAGCGGTTGCAGACGTTGTGAACAGGAGAGCGAGCATCCAGAAAGCCAGCGCCCGGATGCCTGCGCGATTGCCAAGTCGTGTTCTCATGATATCGACGGCGAAGTGGTTCTTCGGTTGGGCGGCGCGGCGCAGGATGGTCAGGCGTCTCTGCAAGGTGGTAGACATTCAGGTGGGATTCGGTGTAAGCGCTTCAAAGGTGATGAGGAAACTGGATCAACGACGGCCCGGCGCATTGGTTMATCCGCGCATCAACCAGTCCTTCGATGAATGGCGCGCCGCGCGAACAGCGTTGCCAGCATGCCAATCAGATAGCCGCTGCCGGCGGCCACGCTGATGAACAAAACCAGAAGGCCTGAGTACGGCCGCCCCCAGATTGTCGCCAGGGCAAATGCTGCGATTGCCACGCTACCTGGCAAAACCACGCGCCATATTACCGAGCGCAGCCGCACGCTCCCAACGGCCGCGGAGATGCCCCCCACAAGCAGGCCGAGGCCAAACACGATGTCTTCGATGTCTACTCTCCGTTGAGTGTGTTGCTGATGCGTTCCCGGCAGCGCCATGCTACAGATCGATCTGATTGATCTGCTCCTCCGTAATCACCTCTGCAACCAGCACCTTACCGGGGCCATCCAGGAAATACTCCACCTCGGCCGGCTCACGCAGTTTCATATAGGTGGATTCGCCGATTTGCATGGTATGCCCGGCCGCCAGCTCCGCACCGCTCTCCATCATATAGCCCATGATGTTGTTGAAGATGTCGGCATACCGCTGGCCCTCTTCGTGCCCACTGGCAAGCACAGCAAAATCGGGGAGTCCGAACAGGTCGCCGCCGTAGGTGCGCATCCACACGCCCTGTACATCCTGCACTTCATACTTGACGAAGCCGCAGTAGAGGGCATTGAGCGGCAGGCTGCGCAGCAATTCCAGGCTCTCGCTGCCAAGGCTGTCTGGCGCAAGGATACCGGCGGGCAGTGAGGTGCGCGCGTGTTCGTTCAACACCGCCAGGGCACCGAAGCCCGCCAGGGCACCGGCTACGGCGGCGAGCGCTACGTACTGCTCCAGCGGATTGTCGTCAAAACCCGCGTAGTACAGGATGATGTGGCTGGTGTGCGCACGTACCTCGTCTTTGACCTCCGCCGGGTAGGCCGCGGGCGCCACGCAGGCTTCGAGCGAGTCCCGGGGATAGGGCGCATCGAAACCAATTAGCCGCACCACGTGCGTGCCCCAGCCGATGAGTCCGAACAACTCCTGCATGTCTGGGGCAATCTCGGCGCGTGCCTTGCTCATGGAGGGATGAAAGGCGCGCAAGGCGGTCGTCAACGCGGCTGCCTGCGTCGTGAGCGGTCCGGCGAACAGCACCTGCAGGCTGAGCGGATTCTCGATAGCGGCGTTGGCGCTCAGGGCGGTGGCGTCGGCGGATTCGTCAGCGCGTCCGAAGTAGCGGGAGAAGATGTTCATGTGTTGTACGGGCAGGAGCAAGGTAAGCGCGATACTCAGGCATCGCGCCGCCAGTTTACAGGCTGCGATCACAGCTGTCGCCGTCCCACATCAAGATCGGAGTTCTCCTGGCCGGCGCCAGGAAGCTCGGTTCGCGCTCTCACCGTAACGGTGCCAGTTCCCGTTGCGTGAGGACGCGGTCGATCAGCCCCCATTCCAGCGCTTGCTCCGATGTCATGTAGCGGTCCCTGTCAAGGGTGCGCTCGACCTCCTCGTAGGTGCGCCCGCAATGCTCGGCATAGAGCCGGGCGACACGATGCTTGGTCCGCTGCGTCTCCTCGGCATGAATGAGGAAATCCGACGCCTGCCCTTGAAAACCGCCCAGCGGCTGATAGACGTGCAGACTCGCATTGGGGAGCGCTGCCCTTTCGCCTGGCTCACCCGCCATCAGCAGAAACGAGCCCATGGAGCGCGCGGTCCCCATGCACAGCGTATGCACCGGCGCTTTGATGTATTGCATGGTGTCGTACATGGCGAGCCCGCTGGTAATGACTCCACCGGGCGAGTTGATGTAGAGATGGATAGGCTTCGCCGGATTCTCGCCTTCCAGGAATAGCGCTGCAAGCCACGCATGCGTACGCAAGTTGTCCCGTCCGTCGTAGGTGTAACGCTCTATTTGCAGCAGTGGGGCCGTCTTGCTGGCGAGTCGATCCTTGGCGTCATAAGCAAAACTCGTTTGCCCGCCCCGCGCGTCGGTCAGGCGGCCGGCGTAAAAACGCCGACAACAAATGTTCCCAAAGATGCAGCGGTAACAAGAATAAAACTAATAACGTGTTCTTTTATCCATCGACCCAGCCCTCTCCAACTTCCATCCCCGGAGAGCCTTAAAATCACCAATAAACACAGGGCGATTACCGCAGTAGTGCCTATGGCATTAATCTTAGATCCAGACAAGAGACGTGCGACCAGGTACAAAATCAAAAAAACGATCCCAACTATCATATCCCTTACATTTACGGACATGGAACTCCCCAAAGTGGAGGCGAAACATACGCATGTTGGCCTTCTATTCCCGACGCGCCATATGCTCCATAGCCTTCGCCAAATTTTCCAAAGCTTCGACCGCCCTGAACCCCACTTGCCCCCCTTGCGCCTGGAAGCCGGGCGCCGGTTACCGGCATCGAAGGTATAGGTGACGGTCGAGTCGGCTGCCGTGAGGCTACAGCCAATTAATGTCTGTCCGTACGCCGCGCACGCCGACATGGGCACGGAGGAACTTGGGTACCTGCTTGTAGGCAAGGAGCGTGCGCCCCGTCATGCGAACGAAGCCGATATGGACGGCAACAGCGAGACCGTACATGTGGCTGCGGCGCGCATTGTGCTGCAGGCTATCCACGGCTGGTAAGCGGGTCGCTCAAGATCACAGGGGGCCCTTCCTTCAAACTCGATTTATGCAGCGGCCACTACCGACATCAATGCAGTCCAATCACTCTCGCACAACGTTCACAGTTATGCGTATCGGCAATCCTAGTTGAGCTAACGATACAAGAACATCTGGCTCGATATCCAACTCGCATTTCGCATCACCGTCCAAACTGCTAGACAGCGCAACAAAGACATCAATATAGGCGTCTTCGACATTCGCAATCGCCGACAACGGCTTTCCAATCGGAAAGGACTGAATGAGTCGCGCCAAATGATCGYCAAGCGATGTCGAGCCCAACTCAAAACTCAATGCCCAGCTCCCCTGTTTTACGAGAAACTCCAGCCCAGAAGAAGTCACACGCCGCTCGCCCTTCTTCTGCGCCCTTGAAGGGCCAACACCAATTTCACGAGTAACTGACTCCGGATCAAGGTGCTCTCCATTCAAATAGAGCGCAACAATTATCTTTGGTTCGTCAAGGCCCATTTTGGCTTCTCACCGTTAAGGTTTCCAACGACATCTCCAGCAGGATCGTAAATGTCGCCGGTATCAGGATCGACCCAAAGAGTAACGCACCCAATAATAGTATAGGCTAGTGTCATCATTCTCGCGCCGCCAGGTTCCTCGCACCACGTTCAGACCGTCATAGGTGGGAGTGTGTCACCATGAGCGTCGGTCGCAATCCAACACGCATCCGCGAAGCCTATGTGACAAAACGGCACTTTATATTCGAGTGGCTCTCGCTCTCACGCCATTAATCTCAATCTCGACGTTAATTTTATGTTTATCTATGTAGTGATTGATGGTTTCGATTAGATCAGGCATGTTCTCCGCTTTGCCCCCGAATATCATCTTCCCGGCTGGCATTGTAGATAGCCCCTTTCGATCTCGTGGATAAATATTAAATCCGCGTCGCGCTCCGCGCTCATATGGCACATAAACGGGGAATGCACGTATTAGCCTCACACTATCCCACTCCATTGTTTGCCACGTGACCCCAAAATAATTTCTCGATATCCCTCGTTCACTCAATACAATATCGGACTTGCTCGCAAGCATGAAAAAACCGGTTACTCCAAACAACGAGATAGCACATAAAAGAAAAATTGCTCCGCCCAACTGCCCGTCGCGCGAGATCCACAAGTAACCAAGAAAAGCGAATAAACCAATCATTGTTCCTATCGAAATAGGAGCCAGGGTACGACCCTTAAATTTATACACCTTCTCTGAACATTGGTGACTCAATCCTTCAGCACTCATTTGGACCTCCCTATGGCCTATGGACAATAGATGCCATTCTGATTTTCGGCCAAAAGCCGTACCTACTATTAGGATACATCGCAGCAGCGATCGCACCGATAGCCCCTGTAAAAGCACCGAAGCCGTTAGCAATCGTCCCGTCAAAGGCCGCCGCGCCGCCAGCACCAATCATGGCAGCCTCACCACTGGCGAGTGGTGCGAAGGCGCCAATTTCTATTCCAAAGCCGATACGTGCCGTAGCATCGTGACATGTTAGGATATTTCCGAGCACAGTGGCGGCTCCGCCGGCCGCTCCACTCTCGGCAACATACGTACCTGCCGCTGCAAACATCCCGCCAATCCCGCCCCCAACTGCTTCGCCAGCAGCCACAGCTACTTCAGGGGCGAACACACCTACAGCCCCTCCATCAACAGCTCCAGCCACCGCACCCTGCCAGTCACCGGCAATGTAGCCTGCTGCTCCGCCCGAGATCGCCCCGATCGCAGCCCCAACAACTCCAAATAGACCATGAGGGTCCTATATCAATGCTGGGTTACCGTAAGCGTAACGGTAGAGATGATCGCCGCCAGCGATTCCGATTGGATCCTCAGTGATGAAACGCCCGTAGCCGGGGTGGTAGAAGCGCGCCCGATACTAGTACAGGCCAGTTCCGTCATTTTCGCGTCCGGTGAACTAGGATGCGTTACCCACAGCCGCCTCCCCGCGCATTAGGTCAAGTCTGCAACCGGCGGTAGGCATTGAAATGTCGAATCGCCTGCATCCCGTTGCCGAGCGTCTCGTATATTCTGGCTGCATTGAAATGCGCATCGGCAAAGTCCGGTGCAAGCGCGATRCATCGCTCATAGCTTGAGAGTGCCTCCCTTGTTCGGCTCATGTCCTCCAGGGCCACGCCAAGATTGAAGTTGAGCAGTGGTTCGTTCGGCAGATGTGAGATTCCGAAACAGTACAGTTCCACCGCGTCGCCAAACCGGCCGGCGTCGCACAACATGCAGCCCAGGTTGAGGTATGGATCAAGAAATGTTGGTTCGGCCTTCAGCGCGTGACGGTATGCAACCTCGGCTTCGAGCGGCTTCTCCGTTTCCAGCTCGGCGCCGACGCGGAACCATTCCTGCGCCTCGGCAGCCGGCGCCCGTGCATCGTGCAGAGACTCCACGACCGCCGCGCCCGGTTCACCGGGCTCAAAGTCCATCAGCATCTGGCCCGACACAGCCTGCCATCCCCTACCCTCGTCCTTTGTCGCCACCTCGTTGCCCATCGCACGAATCCGCACACCGGTCAGCGGCTGGCCAGTGCCGCGAGAGGCCTTCACCCTCGCTAGCGCGCGGACAATCAGCCGCGTTGGGATCTTGGCGTCATGCAGCGAATTTGCTGTCCGGAGAAGCACCATGTCCTGAAACGTGAAGAGGAGTTTCCGGCGCGGCCCGCGGGCGGGCGTGATGATCCCCTCGGTGACCAGCCTGGTGGCCACCGAGCGCGGGATGCCCAGCATCGTCTCGGCGTCCTTCAGCGTGTACGTCGGCATTGGCCCGTCACTTTTTCGCCGATGAAGCTCGCTTGGCGGGAGTTGGCGCCGGCGCGGGCGCCGCTGTGGCACGCCTCCCGGTCTTCTTGCTCTTGCCCTGCTCTGCAGCCGCCGAGGTCGCTGCCTTCGTTCCGCCTTGTTTGCGCTGGGCCATGCTCGCGCGCAGGGCCTCCATCAGGTCGATCACTTCCGCGCCCTGCCGCGGCTCGCTTCGCTCCTCGCTCACGGCTATCTTCTTGCCCGCGATCTTCTTGTCGATTGCCGCCAAGATGCGGTCTTTCTCCTCATCCTTGTAGGCCGTCGGGTCGTACCCTTCCACCGAGTTCTGTTCAATCAGCTGTTTAGCCAAAGCCAGCTCGGCCGGCTGCACCTCAGCCTTCTCCACGTGCAGATCCAGCATCGATCGGACCTCGTCAGCGTAGAGCAATTGCTGGAGCACCAAGCCCTCGTCGATCGCCCGCACCTGCACCATGTACTGCTTGCCTTTCCAGACCCACTGCGCGAGCGCGCAGGTCCCGGTCTTTCGCATGGCTTCTGCCAACAAGTTGTATGGCTTACCACCGCGCTTGTCCGGGCCCAGGTAGTAGGCCTTGTCGAAATAGATAGGGTCGAYGGMTCCGGCCGGCATGAACGACACGATATCRATCGTGTGCTTCGCCTCRTCTTCCAACGCCTTCAGYTCGTCCGGCTCAAACACAGCGTAATGGTCAGCTTCAAACTCATAACCCTTGACCATCTCGGACCGCTCGACCACCACGTCTTCGCGGATGCACACATACTGCTGCTTGAGCCTGGACCCGCATCCCTTGTGCAGCAGATTGAAGCCGACCCCCGAGTTGCTTTCCGTGGCACTGAAGATCTTCACCGGGATCGACACGAGGCCGAAGCTGAGAGAGAGCGAAGCAATGGAACGGGCAGCCATGGCGATCACCGTACGGGTAGGGAGTACACCGATCTAGCTTAGATCGTGCCCGCAGGAATGGCKACGCTGCGCAAGCCCCTTGAGGATAGGCAAGCACTTTCCGCAGAGGCATGTGCGGAGTTCAAACCTCGCACGCGTGTCATTTCTGGCTTGCCACTGCATCCTCGCAAGCGAATGTCGGACATCGGCCTATTGTGTCCCTGGGCTCCGGGGAAAATACTTCGATCACACGTATCCAATGGGGACAGGCTCCATGGCCAAGTCCGCACCAACCAACGCGCGCAGCCTGACGCGGTATCGCCAGAAACGTGACTTCGCGACCACTGCGGAGCCGAGGGGCGAGACCGCGCGGTCGATCGCGTCCGGCGCTAGCGGCGCACTGAGCTTTGTCGTGCAGAAGCATGCGGCTCGCCGGCTACACTACGATTTTCGTCTTGAGCTTGAGGGTACCCTCAAGAGTTGGGCAGTCCCCAAAGGGCCCAGCCTGGATCCCGCAGAGAGGCGGATGGCCGTGCATGTCGAGGATCACCCGCTGGAATATGCGAGCTTCGAAGGCGTGATCCCGTCCAAGGAGTATGGGGCCGGCACCGTCATCGTTTGGGATCGAGGGACGTGGATGCCGGTCGGCGATCCGGTGGCCGGCTACCACAGCGGCAAGTTGAAGTTCGACCTGCAAGGTGAAAAGCTACATGGCCATTGGACCTTGGTCAGGATGCGCGGCCGCGATGACGAGCGTCAGGATCCATGGCTCTTGATCAAGGAGCGGGATGCGTTTGCGCGCTCCGCCGCAGAGTACAACATCACCGAAGCCCTGCCGGACAGCGTCCTGACCAAGGTCAACAGCCAATCTGCCGCCGGTGGTAAAGCGAAGACTGCCGTGCCAAAGCCGCGTCGCTCGCGGCCGGGGCGGAGCCGACAGGTACTACCCGCCGCAGCACGCCCGGCCGCCCTTCCGCTTGCGTTTGCCCCGCAACTGGCGACGCTCGCTTCAGCAGTGCCGCGCAACGCCGAACAATGGGCCTATGAGATCAAGTTCGACGGCTATCGGTTGTTGGCACGAGTCGACGGCGACGACATCCGTCTCTTTACAAGACGTGGCCATGACTGGACATCGCGCCTCAAATCGCTTGCGGCGGGGATACGCGATCTTGGCCTCGGCTCAGCCTGGCTGGATGGGGAGATCGTGATACTCGGCGACAAGGGCATCACGGACTTCCAGGCGCTGCAGAGTGCTTTTGAACGATCGCAGGTGGAGGACGTTCAGTACTTCGTCTTTGACCTCCCCTTCTTTGCGGGCCACGATCTACGGCAAGTCCCCTTGGCCGAGCGCAGGGCCCTGCTGAAGGATGTGATGGCCGTACCCGGTGCAACGCAAGCCAGGTACAGCGAGGCCTTTGAGGGCACGCCCGACGACCTTCTTGCCGCAGCGTGCAAGATGGGCCTGGAAGGCCTGATTGGCAAGCGCGTCGACGCGCTGTACGTCTCCGCCCGGGCGCCCAGCTGGATCAAGCTCAAATGCAAAAACCAGCAAGAGTTTGTCATCTGCGGATTCACGACCCCGAAGGGAAGCCGACAAGGCCTCGGCGCGCTCCTGCTTGGCGTGCACGATGAGGCCGGCAAGCTGCACTATGCGGGCAACGTTGGAAGCGGCCTCAATTCGCCGATGCTGACCAAGCTGCTCGCACTGCTGACAGAGCTTGAAATGCCAACCTGCCCCTTCGAGAAGCCGCCACCACGTTTAACCGGCCGATGGGTCAAGCCGAAGCTGGTCGCCGAGATCTCGTTCTCCGACTGGACCAAAGAAGGTCGAATCCGGCATCCCGTCTTCCATGCCTTGCGCGCTGACAAGGCAGCGGGGAACGTGACAAGGGAGCTGCCAGTCGATGTGGAACAGCCCCGGCCTCGGCCAGCGCGCTTGGTCAAGGTATCCAACACGGAACGTGTGATTGACCCGTCGACTGGAATGACGAAAGGTGATCTGGCCGGTTTCTACGAAGCCATTACACCGCACATGCTGCCTCATCTCCGCGAGCGMCCCGTGTCCTTGGTACGCGGGCCAACGGGCATCGACGGCGAGCTGTTCTTTCAGAAACACGCCGAGGCGATCAAGATTCCAGGCATCAACGTCCTTGATGCCAGCCTATGGACGGGGCATCCGCCGCTCCTGGAGATCGCCAGCGAGACGGCCATCGTCGCCGCTGCGCAGCTGAATGTGATCGAGTTCCATACATGGAATGCGACCAAGCTTGCCATCGACAAGCCGGATCGCATCATCTTTGACCTCGACCCGGGGGACGGCGTGCCATGGCGACACGTGCTAGATGCCGCCATGCTGACGAAAACGATGCTGGATGAACTTGGCCTGGTGAGCTTTCTCAAGACCAGTGGTGGCAAAGGCCTGCATGTCGTTGTGCCCTTTTCGCCCAAACTGCCGTGGACCACCGTTAAGAAGTTCTCGCAAGATGTCGTTCTTCATATCGCCCAGACCATTCCGCAGCGCTTTGTTTCTAAGAGCGGGCCGCGCAATCGCGTGGGTAAGATCTTCATTGACTATCTGCGCAATGGCCGTGGCGCGACAACGGTGTCCGCATTCTCTGCCAGGGCGCGGCCAGGCCTCGGGGTTTCGATGCCGGCTTCCTGGGAGGAGCTGGAGGAGCTGTCAGCGGGCGATCATTGGACGATCCAGACCGCCCTGCAGCGCGTGGAAGCCGCCGGCTACGTCGATCCGTGGGCGGGATATGCAGATACCAGGAAGGAGCAACAATTGGGTCCCGCGGCGCGGAGAATGCTAGGTCTAGCGGGAGTTGGCAAATGACCGCGGCTTCGTTCATCGGTTCCATAAGCCGCTTAAGCCAGCATCAGCTTTGAACCAAATGGAATCGGCTGGGTCGCTGCTCTCCTTGAGCAATTCCGGAAACAAAACAATAACCTCAACTTGCGAGGGTTCGAAGCTCTGACGGAAACGCCTCCATTCAGGTCGAGGCTCAAGCTTTGGAGGGTCAAGGTCATGGCCGACAACGCCAGCGGCCTGTCGGGCAAGGCCATCAACGTCCTGATGCAGCTCCACGATGAGGATGCCGCCACCGTGGTCCAGAAGCTGCGGCACTTGCATCGCCGGCGGCCATAGCCGCCGTGCCACGACTTAGGACTTCAGCCAGGTAATCAGCTCTTCGCTGATGAAGCGTATGTTCAACTCGTCGTCTGACAGGGCCACGAACGCACGCAAATTGTCGATGCCAACAAATCCCGTGTTGTCGAACTMATCGCCCAGCTGTTCGAGCAAGGGGAAGCCGCCACCCTGGTTAGACACACCGATGAAGAGGAAGTAAACCTCGTCCCTGCGTTCCTGAGATGCACGCAGCACGTCCAGCGTGCGGCCCCTATCCGAGTTTTCGCCGTCAGTGATGACAATCACCAGGCTGCGGCGCTTCGGACCGGATTGCACTACCTTGTCCTTCTTTCCGAAGAAGCGGCCAATGACACTCGCCCTCTCGACGATTTGCGTCCAGCCGAAATGCGCCAGCATGCGCTCGAGCACGTAGGAGTAGTCCGTGCCGCCGTTCCAGCCGTTGACCTTGCCGATAATCTGCTTCTTCACGAAGCCCTGGTAGTTGTCCGCGTTGATGGGGCACACACCTTCGACATGCGACGCGCCGTTAGAGAAGGTAAAACAGTCGACCTTCTTGTCCGGGTCGAAGGCGAGGCCCCAGGGAATCAGGCGCGTGAGCAGGTCATTGGTCACGCCGTCACGATGTTCATCCTCGAACGATCCCGACACATCGATTGCGAAGCCAACCTCAAGCTCTGGCGGCTTCACCACGCCAGCCTTCTGGAGGTTGAGCACCAGAGCCTGGGTCGCCTTTTCGAGGTTCACTACGAGAGCCATGCTTTCTTCCTTTCAAGAAATTGAGTCAGGTCACTGAGCTTTTCCAGCACCAGGTACCGTTGTGTTTCGTTCGGTTTGTCGGTCAGCCCGGCGAGTTGCCCATACACCGCGGGCAACTTGACCAGCACGCCGTCCTGCACCAGGAGCACCAGTTCCTTGAACCTCGTCTCATCCTGGCGCAACGAGAGAATATTTTCCTGCGCCATGGCTTGCGACGTGGCGAGGGCCATCAGCCGTGACTGCAGCAGCAGTGCCTCATCCGAGCGTAGGCCGTCCAGCAGGTACTCGCCGGCGAGGAAGACCCCTTCCAACTCATCCTGGGCGGCCACGTTGCGTGCGACCAGTTCCGCGAACGAAGACAGTAACGCCATCACCGCCTTCCCGTCGGTCGAGAGCCGAGACTCGAGCTGGCGAATCTCCGCCTCGTTTCGCATCCAGACTGCGTTCGCTGACTTTTTCAGGAAACCGCCTGCCATTGCATCCACAATCTCAGCCAGCAGCCTGTGCAAGCGGGTCATCAGCGCAGCAACCTGTCTCGGAGCAGTCGCCTCGAGCAGCTGAAGGCGGTCCTTGATGACTGCGTTGACGTTCTCCTGCGCGGCCACCCCGAAGGCCAGCCATTCCGCCGACCCCATGCTGTCGGCCGCAACCCCTGCCAATACCGCGCGCGCCTGGGCGATACACCCAGGCTTCGCGCCAGGAAAGCGGCGCACCAGGTCCTCTGGCGTTACCGAGACCAAGCGACGGAGGCTACCGGCCATCGCCGAAGGATGAACCGGTGCAGCGGCCTCCGGAATCCGTTCGACAGTGACGGCTGACACGGCAGCAGGCGCCAGCGCCGATGCGGCCGTGACCGGCGCGCTCTGGCCATTCGAGGGCAGTGCGGTCGGCCGGACGACGGTCGGCGAGGGTACTTTCGCAGGCGCCCCGACGCCGGGCAGCGCGGCGGGCTGGATAACGGTCACATGAGGACGCGCCTGGAGGCCGCCATCCACGGCAGGCGTTGCCGGTGCGCTAACTGCATCACCGCCAATCACCGTGACTTTGTACGTCATGATGGAGCGCCTCCGCTGGACTGCTTAGGAGAAGTGGCCCAGCACGCCGTTGAAGTCAGTATTGAAGCCCACGCCAACGCCGACGAACGAGGCACCGTTGCCGTCCACGACGATGGAGCCCATCTGCACGCCGACGAACGCGCCGAACTGGCTGGACAGGCCTACATCGAGCTGGGGCTGGCCAGCACTGTTTTCGATGATGACGCGCGCGTTCTCGACGTGCTTGAAAGTCTTGCCAGACGCCTGCGGATGAATCATCGCGAGCAGGGGGATCTCGAGATGGCCGGCCGCCGGCATCGTGAGCAGGCGCGGCTTGACGGTGACATACTCGTCGTCGCCTGCCAGGCTGCCGTCGCGCGCATCCGGACTATGGACCAGCGCGCCGCCATGCACCGAGAACGTCTTGTCCGCGGCCAGCGGCAGCGTGCCGGCCTTCACGCCACCTTCGAGCACGCGCTCGACGTTGTAGGTGGACAGGATGTCGCCGAGGCTCGACGCCTTCGCGCCGCTGCCGGTGTTGACGGTCACCAGCGCGTGCAGGTCGAGGTCGGTATTGCCGTCCCACGACAGGCGAACCTTGAACTCCTCGCCCTTGTTCAGGTTCAGGGAAAGCTTCGGTGCGGCTTCGCCCGGCTTCGACAGATTCAGTACCAGATTGCTCATGCTATCTTATCTTTGCGTTAGAAGGTTTGCGGTGCGACCGCCGCCGCGGGATTGAGTTGACTACCGAGGTTCAGCAGGTCCTGCCGTACTTGCGACATTGTGTTGCGGGCCTCCTCGAACTTCGCCTGATTCGTGGCGCGAGCGGCCTGCACGATGGACTGCAGCGCCTGCGTATCGGTGACGACGCGTTTCAGGTTATTGGCCTGATCGAGGCGATTGTTACCCGGGGCCGTAGCGGCCGTAGCCACCACGTTCTGCATCAGCCTGGAGCGCACTTCCTGAAGGTTCTTGTCCAGGTTCGCGCCGGACTGGCCGAGACGCTGGACGTTCTGCACCATTTGCGCGCCGTGAATCGTCAGTAGCGTCATGCGGATGCTCGCGAAGCGGCCCCCCATCGTGACGATGAGTTCTTGCAACGTCGATACGCCTGCGTTCTGCAGCTGGCGTATCACCAGCTGTTCAGCCGGCAGCTTGGTCATCATGGCTTCACGGGCCAGGGCAACCGACTCGAGCGCCTGCAGCTTGTCTTGTATCTCCTGCTGCAGGGCAATGTCCTGCCCTGCACCCGCCAGAAGAGCCGGTGCCTCGGMTTGCGCCTTCTTCAAGGCGTTGTGCAGGAAGGCCGTTTCTTGCGCGAATGCGACGAAACTCTTGCGGTATTCCGCCTTCTGCGCATCCATCACCTGCAGGTCGTCGTTGAGCCTGTTCATTTCGATACGGAGCTTGTTCTCCATACCGTTGACCTCCTCGCTCAGGGTCTTCGACTTGAGCTTGGCGATGCGTGCCAGGTCCTCGTAGACCTTGTCCATCGCGCGCTGCATCGACTTCTTGCTGAACAGGCCGATGATTCGGTCCTTGATGCCCGGCTTGGCGTTCAGGATGGCGTCGGCCAACTCGCCGAGCTTCTCCTTCGCCACCGCGTCGTTGAGCGCGTCCACCAGCTTGAACAGTTGCGGATTATCCGCCTTGTTGATGCGAGCGAGGAAGCCGTCGAGCACCCGGTTAAGGTTCAGCGTGGGCTCGGCCCCGAGCGCGACAATTTGAGCTTGGGGCATGGCGGCGAAGCTGAATGCCGCCACGCGGTTCTCGATGTTGGCCAGCTGAGCGGGCTCGAGCATGACCGGGAAATTCATGGGCAGCGCCACGCCGGGCGCCGGCTCCATGTTGGGGTTCAGCGCGGTGTCGTGCACCGCAGTGATGGCAGTCGGTTGCATTGATTGTTCCTTACGCAGTCGCGGCGGCCTTATACTCGTCCACTAATCTGCTGATTGCCAAGCTGCACCGCATTAGTACGGCGCTTTCAGCCCATTTACCGAATGGACAAACTGTTGCCCTTGGGCGGTAGGCCTTAAGTCCTAGTTCAAACCGGCGTAATTCTTACTACAAACGTGACCTATATGTCCAGCGGCGCAATCGATCTTGGCAAGTCCATGCTCATGGCGGGCTCGCTCTATCTATGGGAGATCGTGCGCTGCTGCGTTGCTGGGCTGGTGCTCAGCATGATTGCATTTGCGTTTGTGGCAAACAGCATCGAAGGCACGGGCTGGGCGTGGGCGCTGGCGGCAGTGGTATTCCTGATTGGTTTTCCCGTGGCGTATTACTTGGTCGGCCACCAGCGGGCGCTCGACCGCGTGCTCGGTGCGCTCGCGAACGCCCATGGCGAGCGCTTCTACGATGCCACGCTAGGCCGTTTCGTCGCCTCGTTGCAAGCGCAGCAGCCCGATGCATTGGCCAGCCTGCTTGCCAAGCCGCAAGCATTGACCGCCCGTTTCCGTGGCTTTCTCGAAGACGGCGAACTCAAGCCGCGGCTGGCACGCCGCGTGGCCCTGCATTTTGCGGACAAGGTCATAGCGGCGGTGCCGTTTGCCGGGCTGGCTGCGCAGGACGCACCTGCAGCCATGCGCATGGCTGCCGTCACCGCGCTGCAAGACCAGTTCTACGCGTCCTGGCAGCCTTTCCTGGTCGTGGCCGCGGGCCAGGCCGCCGCAGCCGTCGCTGCCTGGTGGTGGCTGTCCCGGTAAGCGCATCGGCTGAAGCTCGTCGGGAGGCGGCGGGCGGCGGGCGGCGGGCGGCGGGCGGCGGGCGGCGGGGTGGCATATTCAAGGAGGGCGGGGAGCTTAAACCACAGGCCCCTCATCTACGACAAGGACGCTGACGGTAAACCAATACCGGAAGCGACTCGTCGTCGACGAGTGAATCCGCACTCGCGGATTCACCGTTGGCGCAGAGGGTTGGGACGCCGCTCGCCTCAAGTCACGGCACTCACGAAGGCCTCGAACGCGCTGGCCTCCACCGGCGGACAGAAGAAGTGGCCTTGCCCATAGTCGCAGCCGGCAGCCAGCAGGATGTCGCGCTGTGACTCGGTCTCCACGCCCTCGGCAATCACCCTGATGCGCAGTGCATGCGCCATGCTGATGATGGCGCGGCACAAGGCCACGTCGTCCGGGCCCCGCGTCAGCGAGCGGATGAAGGACTGGTCGATCTTGATGTAGTCGATGTCTAGGCGCCGCAGGTACGACAAGGACGAGTAGCCGGTGCCGAAGTCGTCGAGCGCGATCTCGATGCCGGCCGCCTGGAAGCGGGAGAGCTGGTCCATGACATCGGCGTTCTGCTCCATCAGCGAGCCTTCGGTGATCTCGATGACGAGGCTGCCCACCGGCACGTTCCTGCGCTCGATCATGCTGGACCAGGACTCGGGCCCGCTCGCAGGCGCGCAGAACTCCACTGGTGATTTGTTGACCGAGATCTGGAAGCCCTTGCCCAGCAGCACCTGCCAGCGCGCAAGCTGGTTTAGCGCTTCCGTCAACACCCAGCGGCCGATGTCGATGATGAGGCCGGATTCCTCCGCAACGGCAATGAAATCGGCCGGGTGGATCGGCCCGCGTACCGGATGGTCCCAGCGGATCAGGGCCTCGGCCTTGCAGACCTTGCCCGTACGCAGATTGACAATGGGCTGGTAGTGCAGCGCGAACTGCCCGGACGCCAGCGCCGTGCGCAGGTCCTGGGTGATGCGCAAGCGCTCCCTCTCTGCCTGCAGCAGCGCCTGGGTGAAGACCTTCCAGCGATTGCGGCCCTCCTCCTTGGCGGCAAACATCGCCTGGTCAGCGCACACCAGAAGGGCCTCGGCGTTGTCGGCGTCGTTGGGGTAGGTCGCCACGCCGATGCTGGCCGACACCACCACCAGCTCGCCGGCCAGTCGGTAAGGTGCGGCAATCCGCTCCAGRATCGCCTGGGCAATGCCCCCGGCAACGCCGGCGTCGCCCACCGCGGGCAGGATCACGGTGAACTCGTCGCCGGCCAGCCGCGCCACGGTATCCGACGCGCGCACCGATGCCGCAATGCGCCGCGCCACCTCCAGCAGCAACAGGTCTCCCTGGTCGTGACCGAGGGTATCGTTCACCTCCTTGAAGCGATCCAGGTCGATGAACAGCAGCGCCAGCACATCCTGCGTGCCGCGCGAACGCTCGATCTCCTGTTCCAGCCGGTCGAAGAACAGGCGGCGGTTGGGCAAATCCGTGAGCGCATCGAAATTCGCCTGGTGCCGGATGACTTCCTCCGCCTGGAGCTTCTCGGTCATGTCATGGATCAGCGCAACGCGGCGTCGCTCGCCATACGCGTGGGCCAGGTAGGTATCCACGGTCAGGTAGGCGGGAAACTCGCTGCCGTCCTTGCGGCGAATCGACAATTCGCCGCTCCATCTGCCCCTGGCTGCCACGGTGGCCCGCAGGCGCTCGACCAGCCCTGCCGCATTGGCTGCCCCGCTGATGCTATAGCCCGAACGGCCCTTGACCTCCTCGGCCGTATAGCCGGTGGCGGCGGCAAAGGCCGGATTCGCGTCGATGATGGTGCCATCGAGCGACGTCACCACCATGGCCTCGCTGCTGGACGAATAGACCAGCGAAGCCAGCCGCATCTCCTCCATGTGGCGCCGTCGCTCCCCCATGGCGCGGCGCAGGCTGTAGTACAACAGGCCAAGCAGCAGCGTGGAAGCAATGGCACCGGCCAAGACAACGCGGCGATAGACCTCGTAGGGCGCCAGCACCATGCCGACCGACTCGCCCACCACGAAATTGAGCCCGAACTCCGACGCTCGGTAATAGCCGAAGACCCGCTCCACGCCTTCGGAGCCCGACACCGCCCGATAACTACCAGCCTGGGGCGACTCGCTGGCGAGGTACGGCCTGCTGCTGACCGCCCTGGCCAGCGCGCCCTCCAGGGCCGGCACGCGCGCGAGGACCTGGCCGGAAGTCTTGATGACCGACGCCACTTCGCCATCGCGGTTAGTGAACGTCTGCGCAAAGCTGGCGAACTGCTCCGGACTGACCGAGACCACGACGACCCCGTCGAAGCTGCCCGCGCGCAGGATGGGGCGCGTGAACTGGATCGACCATTTGCGCGAGACCTTGCCCTTCACCGGGTCGCTGATGAACAGCATGTCGCGCCCGCCTGCGTTCTGATGAACCCGGAAATGCTCGCGCCCGCTCAGGTCGACCTTCTCGCCGGGCGCGGGCGGGGCGATGGACGAGTAGATGAGCAGGCCATGCTTGTCGATCACCGACACCTGGAACGACAGGTCCACCACCAGGTTCTCCCGCTCACGCACCATGTCGACGAACCCCGGCTGGCTGACCAGCCAGCTGGCCCGCAGGTCGAGGAGGAACTCGGACAGCCGCAGGATGCTGGATTTCGAGTACGCGCCGAACGCCCGGGCCTGCGCCTGGGTACGCTCCGCGGCATCGTGCAGCAAGCGGTCCCGTTCGCTCACGAGCTGAAACGCCGCGAACGCCCATGTTGCAATCAACCATGCCGCCGCCCCCAGGTTCAACGGGGAAAAGACCTGGCGCAGGCGCTGCAGCGCCTTGCCATATCGGGTGATCGAGCGTTCTGGCATCAAATGGGTATCGCAGCGCAGCGAGGAATCGACATCGATAACAGGCTAGTCGATATCGGCGAACCCGACAAGCAGCACGCACTCTAGTCCCGTGCTCACCGCGTGGAGCCGGGCCGGCGTCCCTCGCGCGCTTGGCGGTCTGGCGTGCCGCAGAGAAGCTGGGATTGTCGCGCCGGCAGGTGGAGCGCTTGGCGCAGCGGTACCGGGCGGATGGTCCGAGCGGCCTCGGTTCACGCAAACGCGGCCGCCCCAGCTAGATGGCCGCTGGCTGCCCGATAGCGGACGCCGGGCCAGCTTGATTCCGGAGGGCTGCTACCGGCCCGGTTGATTCCGCTTACCATAGGAAATAGTCACCGTGGCTGGCTGCGTCGCTGGACGGATGCCTTGGCGGTGCTCCAGCCAGCATTCCTGGCGACAGATTCAGGCGAAAGGGAACATCACGATGAAGAAACTGATCAATGACCCGCTTTTGGTGGTCGACGAAATGCTTGAGGGCGTTGTGTTGGCCGACCACAGGCTGACGCTGCTGGAAGGCGAGAACACTGTCGTTCGCAAAGACTTCCAGGCGCTCGCTGCCGCCAACAAGGTGAGCATCATTTCGGGCGGCGGCGCCGGCCACGAACCTGCCCACGGGGGTTACGTAGGCACCGGCATGCTGACTGCAGCCGTTGCCGGGCCGGTATTTACCTCGCCCAGCGTCGACGCCGTTCTCAACGCCATCATGACTGTCGCCGGCCCGGCCGGCGTGCTTCTGATCGTGAAGAACTACACCGGCGATCGCCTTAACTTCGGGCTGGCCGCGGAGATTGCCAGAACGTTCGGCGTGAAGGTCGAGATGCTGGTCGTGGGCGATGACGTTGCCCTGAACGACAACGGCGGCCTGGTGGGCCGCCGCGGCATTGCCGGCACGGTGTTCATTCATAAGGTCGCAGGCGCTGCAGCCGATGCCGGTCTATCGCTCATGGAGGTCAGGGCCGAGGCTCAACAGGCAGCCGCAGGCTTGTTCAGCATGGGGCTGGGGCTAAGTGCCTGTACGGTACCTGCCGCCGGAAAGCCAGGCTTCAAGATGGAAGACAACGAAGTCGAATACGGGCTCGGCATCCACGGCGAGAGTGGCGTGCGCCGTGGCCCTATCCAGCGGGCGGATGAAATGGTCAACGTTCTCCTGGAACGGATCATCGAACAAGGCCGATTGAAAGCAGGCGATCGTGTAGCACTGATGGTCAATAACCTCGGCGCTACGCCAGCGCAAGAATTGGACATTGTCACGCGCCGGGTCCTGTTGGAATGTACTGCGCACGGTATCAAGGTGGAAGCTGCGATGGTCGGCACCTTTCTTACCGCGTTGGAAATGGCCGGCTGTTCGATCTCCCTCATGCGGGTCGACGATTCGATTCTGGCGCGCCTCAACGCCCCCGCCAGCGCCACCGCCTGGCACGGCATGACCGTTCCCGCGGTTGAAGTCGCCAGGCAGTCTTGTGGCAAAGCGGCAGAACAAATTGCAACCCAGGGCGCTGCGTGGCCTGCGGCCAACGCCGAGGTGTTCAGGCGAGTCCTGCGGTCAGTCACCCAAGCTTTGCAGCGCAACGAGGAGATCCTGACCGAGCTGGACTCTGTTGTCGGGGATGGCGACATCGGCATCAGCCTCGCCCGGGGCGCACGCGCGATCGACGACGCACTCGATACCCTCGCTCTGGATCGGCCGGCCATTGCCCTGCAGCAGATATCGGGCATTCTGCGCCGGGTCCTGGGGGGAACATCCGGCCCGTTGTATGCGGTATTTGCTTTGCGTGCCGGCGTTGCCCTTTCGACCAGCACGAGCCTCGTCTCGATTTCCGCCTGGGCCGAAGCGCTGCAAGCAGGCTGCGACGGCATGGTCGGACTTGGTGGTGCTGGAGCGGGTGACAGAACGATGCTCGATGCCCTGCTGCCTGCGGCCCTGGCATTKCACTCGCAGGATGAAGGCAAGAGCGCATTGCGTGCCGCGAATCAGGTAGCGAATGCAGCCTTGAGGGGCGCGGAAGCGACGCGTGACATGATGCCGCTGAAAGGTCGTTCGTCCTACATCGGAGAACGAGCGCTCGGGCATGTGGACCCTGGCGCCTTTGCCATTGGCGTATGGACGAAAGCCATCGCTTCGGCCCTGGAGAAATAGTGCCGTTGCAGCAGATGGAAGTCCGTGGGCATCATATCTGGAGCGGGAGACGAGGCTCGAACTCGCGACCTCAACCTTGCTTTCGCCACCACGGCCATTTCTCGCGCGCGTTCCGCAATCGCTTCCGGATGAGGCCGTCGCGGTGACAGCGCAACGAAGGCGAGCCGGACGCCTGCGTCAGCCTAAAATCCGCAGTTGCCCCGACGCCTGGTCGCAGAGCGAGAGCTGGCGCGGCCTGGCGCCGATGAGACACACTCACCCGAGTGGTGAAGCAAGACCAAGGCGGTGGCAGGACGGGGAGCGGTCGGCCAACCGCAGGAAACGCAGCTGGTGGACACGCTGCGCGGGCGCATTAGCGGGCGCTGGGACGACAGTGCGGCGGCCACGCCGCACGGGTAGTAGGTGTTCTTCGTCGAGTTTCTGKCGACCAGCGGGGTGCTCGACCGTTGAGTGGCCACGTGCCCGCTGGCCTATCGCAGTGGCAACGCGTCGAACAAGCGCGACGTGCTCGGCACGCTGATGCTGGGGCCGCTGGCCGGGACACCGGCGCCATGCGCACGTCGCGACACCGAGGGGCGATGCCGTGGCCTCGCTGGTGCTGGGGATAAACACGATCGTCAGCGAGGTTGCGCCTGCGCAGGGAGTTGGCGGGCATCGACGAAGCCGCGAGCCACGCCTAGAGCAGGCCGGACAGCCAGAGGCTACCAGATCGTCGAGGCGCAATTGCAGTTGCACGGCTGGAGCAGGAAGCTGCCGGTTCGTGATCGTGCCCTGAGTTTCCACCGTTCGACGAGGAAGTGTTGCATGAGAGGTTCCTACGCGCCTTGAGGGGCGTGGCCGCCGTGTAGCGGCCACGCCGATAGTGCCTGCGACGTCAGGCGATGAAGCCGCGGCGCTTGGCGGTCTCGTCGGCCACCGCGTTGGGCATTTCCTTGGCCAGGATCTCGTTGGCCGCCGCCAGCACCTCCGGCGGAGCGAGTTCGGGCAGGCCAGCGTTGTACGGAGGTTTCGGCGCGTACTCCATGCACAGCTGTGTAAGCTGCCCGGAGAAGTCGCCGGCCCAGAGCCCAATCATGCCGAGGGCGAAGTCAATTCCTGCAGTCATGCCGCCGCCGGTGGCGCGATTGCGGTCGACCACGATGCGCTCGTTGACCGGCTCGGCGCCGAACTTGCGCAGGTAGTCGCGCGAGTACCAGTAGCAGCCGGCCTTGTAGCCCTTCAACAGGCCGGCGGCGCCCAGAAGCAGCGAGCCGTTGCACACGCTGGTCACCCAGCCGGACTTGGCCCCCAGGCGCGCCACCTGGTCGATGAAGCAGTCGTCCTGCAGCGCGTCGAACACCCCGTGCGCGCCACCGGGAATCAGCAGCACGTCGGGCTCCTGGAAGCAGTTGTCGAAGTCGTGCGTGGCGTTCACCGTCAGGCCGATGTCGGTGACAACGGGGCCGGCCTTGGCTGCCGCCAGCTGGATCTGGACGTCGGGGATGAACATCCAGGTGTTGGTGGGACCGATCAGGTCAATGGCGGTGAAGCCCGGGAACAGGGCGGCGAGGATTTTCATGGTGGGTCTCCAGTGGGTCGGTGATCAGCTGCCGGAGCCCGAGGCGGCGCCGGGCATGAGGAGCTGGATGTGCTGGTCGAGCATGTCCGGCGGGGCCACCGGTGTGCCGCCGGCGTTGACATGCTCGAAGAAGTCGTACCAGCCGGAACCGGCAACGGCCTTCTGAAACTCCTCGAACAGCGCCCGGTTGGGCATGCGGTAGACACCGAAGGCGTCGTAGTTGGCGCGGTGGTCCACGCTGGGATCGTTGTAGCCCCAGGCGATAATCTCGACGCCCGAGGCGAGGATGGCCTGCAAGGACGGCTGCAGGCTCTCGACGTACTTGGCGCGAACATCGACGCCGGCCTTCTTCCAGTTGTCCTTGAACTTCCAGAGTTCGATGAAGATGTGTTCCATGGCACTCCTGTACGCGTTGAGGGGAAAGGTGTCGGTAGAATAAGTAGCCCACCATTCACGCTGCGGACAAAAGGCCTTCAAAACCTGCCAACGCCGTGGCAGTTCGTTGCGGCCCGTCGTCGGCCCCCAAAACACTCCGCTACCATGACCATGCCTTTTCCAGCTGCCCGTCAGCCGACCGCGGACGCGGAACCACCACGCACGGTGGTCATCCTCGTCTTCGACGAGGTCACCGCCTCGGATGTTTGCGGCGCCGCCGATGTCTTCGCCGTGGCCACGAAGTTCCACCAAGGCCCCCGCAACTGCGTCTATCGGGTGGTGGTCGCCTCGGTGCACGGCCAGTCGATCACGAGCTTCTCCGGCATCACCATTGCCACCACGCCGCTGTCGGCGATCGACCCTGCGTCCATCGAAACGCTGATAGTGCCCGGCGGCGGCCCGCCGGAGCAGCCGCCGGTGCCGCGGGACGTCGTCGCGTGGCTGGCGCGCGAGGGGCGGCAGGCACGGCGCCTGTGCGGCATCTGCACCGGCACCTTCCTGCTGGCCGAGGCCGGGTTGATCGGCCATCGCCGGGTAACCACTCACTGGCAGGCGACCGAGGCGTTGAAGACACGCTACCCGCAACTGCGGGTCGAGCCCGACCGGGTCTATCTGCACGACGGCGGGATCTGGACCTCGGGCGGTTTCACCGCGGGCGTGGATCTCGGCCTGGCATTGCTGGAGGAGGACCAGGGCCACGCCACCGCCATGGCCGTCGCGCGCTCGCTGCTGTTATTCGTCAAGCGCCCGGGGGAGCAGGCGCAGGTATCCGCCGCGCTGTCCAGCCAGGCCGCCTCGGACCGGCAGTTCAGCCGCTTGCACGCATGGATCATGGACCACCTCGACGAGAATTTGCGGGTGGACGTGCTCGCCGAGCAGGCGGGCATGGCCGCCCGCACCTTCGCCCGCCATTACACCAAGCAGACAGGCCGTACGCCGGCCAAGGCCGTCGAGGCCATGCGCATGGAAGCGGCGTTGCGCGCGTTGAACGATGCCGGGACCAGCCTGAAGCAGGTAGCGYGCAGATGTGGATTCGGCGACGAACAGAACCTGCGCCGCACCTTCCTTCGGCTGCGCGGCACCACGCCCGAGCACTACCGCCAGCAGCGCCAGGGCTGACGGCACGCCTGGAGGGCGCCGCCGCGCACGAGCCGACGTGGCCCCAGCCACCGGCTTGATGCCGCGCTCGCGTAGCTTCTGCCGATGCAGTTCGGAATCGTAGCCGCGATCGGCGTAGATGATTTTGGGCTTCTGAAGTGGTCGGCCACGCACGCCGCGAATGGGTGGAATCGCGTCGACGAGCGGCAGCAGTTGGGTGACGTCGTTTTTTGACCGACTTCGCGAGACCGACAACGGTTGGGGGCTCGCCTAGCGCTACATAGGCGGCTCAACGACGAATCGTCGACTGGCGCTGCAAGACACCTCCGCCGCTGCGATACGGCCTTTCCTGGCTGGCGCTTAAAAATGCGGGAGTGTGGCTGCTACGGCACATTTGCCCGGCCCGAGTGAGGGCTTGTCATAGCTCGCAGGGCGCAACGACCTATCCTGGAGGTCAAGGGGAGACTGACTCATGGCAATCCGTCTTTACGGAGCACAAACAGGCAACAGCCGGAGGGCAGCCATTGCCCTGGAAGAGGCTGGCATTTCGTATTCCGCCACCCGCTTGGATCTGAAAGCCGGAGAGCACAAGACTGCTGCGTTTCGGGCGCTTAACCCACGTGGCCTCGTCCCGGTCATGGTCGAAGAATGCGACGCAGGAGCGGACCTCATCCTTACCCAATCGAACGCGATCATGTTCTATGCGGCGAGTCGATCCCGGGAAAGGCTAGCGCCCGATCCGGGCCAACAGGAAGCCTTGTTCTTCGACCGCCTGTTCTATTTCATCACGGAAGTGATTGCACCAAACGGCAGCGCTTTCACGCTGACGCGACAACACGACGAACGGGGCGCTCAATTTCTTGCAGGTCGCTCCATCGAGGCGCTCGTTCTGGCTGAACGCTTCTTGATCGACACCCCCTACATCGCCGGCGACAGATTCACCCTCGCAGACATCGCCGCCTATACAAGCGCCTTTGCCGTGAGGCAGAACCTGGATTGGTCCGACCTGCCTCTGCTTCGCGCCTGGTATGCAAGGATTGGTGCGCGGCCAGGTGTCGTCCGCGGGATGGCAGCTTTTTAGGGAGAGGCCCTGGTCCAGGCTCGTTGAGGGTCGACACGTGCACAAGGCTGCACAGGAGCCGCCCGTAGAAAAAAACTTGTAGATAGGAGCATATGCCCATATACTGACAAATAAGAGCATATGCTCTTTATTTCACAGAGGACTACAGCCATGAACGAATCATCCATTCTCGTCAGCGGCGCAACCGGCCGTACCGGCGGTGCAGCCATCGACGAACTGTTGCAGATGGGCAAGCGCGTCCGCGCTTATGTGCGCTCGGACGACGAGCGGGCGGCGGCTCTGCGCGCACGCGGTGTCGACATCGCCGTCGGGGATTTCACCGACATCGACGCTATCCGTGCAGCGATGGAAGGTGTCAGCTCCGCCTACTTCCTGCACCCGATCGCACCGGGGATTCTCGGGGCCGCAGCCTATTTCGCACAGGCCGCGAAAGAGGCCGGCGTCGGCGCTATCGTCAACATGTCGCAGATTTCGGCGCGACGGGAGTCGACCAGCCATGCGGCGCAGGATCACTGGGTTTCCGAGCGTGTTTTCGACTGGTCTGATGTGCCGACGACGCACTTGCGCCCCACCTTCTTCGCGGATTGGCTCGTCTACCCGCATTTCGCGAAAGAAATCTGGGCCAAGAAGAAGATCGAGTTCCCTTTCGAGAACGGACGCCACGCGCCAATCAGCACGGACGACCAGGGCAGGGTCATTGCTCACCTGCTGGCGAAGCCGGCAGGCCATGGGAGCAAGACGTACACGCTTCATGGCCCGGTGGAATTGAACCATACGGAGATCGCAGCGATGATGAGTGAGGTGCTCGGCGCCAAAATCGAATATGCTCCGACTTCGATCGAGGAGTTCAAACAGAAGATGGAGCAGGTGTACAAGTTCCCTCCGTTCCTTGTGCAGCACCTCGTCGAAGTCGCCCAGCATTATCGAGAGGGCGTATTCCAGGGTACCAACGATGTCGTCGAGCAGATCACGGGTACACCCGCGCTATCGGTGTCGGCCTTCATCGAGAAGTACCGAAGCGCTTTCGCTTGAAATGCGCACGAAGATCCGGGTAATTTTCCAACGTTGAGGAGAAGTGAGATGCGGGCGAAAAGCCAACCCATCGGGGTTGATCAATGCAACTGCTTTACGGTGAGGAAGGCCGCCCGCCAGATCTCGCGTCTTTACGACGCGTACCTGCAGCCGTCTGGCCTTCGTATCACGCAATTTCTGATCCTGGCAACGTTGAACGAGCGGAAAGCCGCCTCGGTCAATGCCCTGGCTGAGCGTCTCGACATCGAGCGCACAGCCATGGGAAAGATGATCGGTTTTTTGGAGCGCGACGGTTTCGTCAGGGTGCGGCCGTCTCCTGAGGACGGTCGTATTCGTATCGTCGAACTCACTCCGGATGGCATGGAGCTCTTCGAGCGAGCGGCTCCGCTCTGGCATGAAGCGCAGCATCATTTCAGCGTCATGAATGGAGCGGCAAATGTGGATGTATTGCGTCGCAGCCTTTCGGAGATGAAGGTCAGCATTGAGTCTGCATCTTCCCCGGAATAGTCACCATTCTGGTTGGGACCGCCGTTGACGCGTTTGAACGGCGCATGTCCACCTACCTGACCCGTACTGGAGTTAGGAAACCGAGCCTTTTGGGGCCTCCAACCAATCTGTTGCACCAACCACTGGAGTTCAAAAATGAAGATCAAGGATTCAGTTGTGTTCGTGACAGGAGCGAGTCGCGGACTTGGCCTGGCGTTTTCCCGTGAGGCGCGCTAGCTCGCGGTGCTGCGAAGGTCTATGCAGGCGTGCGCAATCCGGAAGGCTTCAGCGAGCCCGGCATCGTCCCGATCAAGCTCGACGTCACCGATCCAGAGTCCRTCATCGCGGCTGCCAGAATCGCATCCGATGTGACGCTGCTGGTCAACCACGCGGGAATAGCAGAGATAACCGAATCTCCGTTTTCGGAAAACGCGGAGGATCAGGCGAGGCGCATCTTCGAGACGAACTACTATGGCCTAGTGACCATGCAACAGCGCGTGGACCACCTGGCAGGGTGAATCCCTTTGCTGTTTCGCACCAGAACGCGACTCAGCCCACGGCTCCCCGCCCACAGATGCGCGACGGCAGCGCGAAGCCGTGGAGTGAAAACCTGCACTTACTTGGCCACGGCCGCCTCATTCAGGGTCTTGCGACCACCATAGATCAGCAGATGCACCACCAGGCCTGCCACGAGCCCCCAGAATGCACCGCCTACACCCAGCAAGGTCACGTTGGCTGCCGTTGCCAGGAAGGTAATCAGCGCTGTCTCGCGTGTGCGGGTATCKGCCATGGCATTGGCCAGGCTGCCTCCGATGGCGCCGAGCAGGGCCAACCCCGCCAAGGTCGTGATGAAGGAGCGCGGCAGCACCATGAACAAGGTGGCCAGCGTGACGCCGAAAATGCCGACCGTGACGTAAAGAATGCCACACACCAGTCCGGCGAGGTAGCGTTTCGACGGATCCTGGTGAGCGTCCTTGCCGGTGCAGATCGCCGCGGTGATGGCCGCCACATTGAAGGCGTGCGCGCCGAACGGGGCCATGATGAGCGAGCCTAGTCCGGTCACGGCGAGAATCGGGGTGGCGCTTGTCTTGAAGCCGTCGTTGCGCAGCACCAGCATGCCAGGCATGTACTGTCCGGTAAGCGTGATGACGAACAGGGGTAGCGCCACACCCAGCAGGGAGCCCACGGAGAACTGCGGCATTTCAAAAACGGGAGCGGCCAGGCTCAGGTGAACGCGCTGCACGTCGATTCTGTCCTGCGCAATGAGCATGGCCATGCCGATGACCAGGATTCCGACCACGGCGAAGCGCGAGGTGAAACGGCGCAGCGCTGCGTACGACACCACCAGCACGACGACCAGCAGCGGATCGGCGCTTGCGCCGCCGAACGCATTTACGCCGAACTGCAAGAGGATGCCRGCAAGCAATCCGGCGGCAATGCCGCCGGGAATCAACCGCACCAGGCGCTCGAAGGCGCCGGACATGCCGAGCAGAGTGAAGCCGATAGCCGAGATGACGTAAGCCCCGATCACTTCGCCATAGGGTGTGTACGGCATGATCGTTGCCAGGAAGGCTACGCCGGGCGTGGACCAGGCTGTGATAATGGGTTCGCGATAGCGGTAGCTCAGCCAGGCTCCGGTCAAGCCGACGCCGATGCTCACTGACCAGACCCAAGAGGCCGTTTGCGCCGGGCTGAGCCGGGCAAGCTGGGCGGCCTGGAAAACCAGGACGAAGGTACCACCGTAGTTGACGATGACGGAAATCAGTGCGGCGACCGCCGGTGCCACAAAGTCGTCGAGTCGTAGTCTTGCTCTTGATCTGGTCACGCGGGCCGGTCCTTCCTGATGGGGTTGCGGTTTCAGGGAGGAAGGTGCTGCCCTCCCCTCACCTCGAAGAGGGGTAGCTTAGTCTTCATCCGGACCGCTTCATCAGTCCAGTTCTTATGAAAAGACCAGACCGCATTGGCCATGCGGTCCGATGCGTTCCGCCCACCATCGAACAACTACGCAGCGAACAACTACGCAATGGCTCTGGCCAAACGCCGGGTGGCGGTATCGATCTCGTGGGGAGTGAGCGCGGCAAATCCGAGCAACCATCCACCGGCGACGGGGCGGCTGGCATAAAGACGGCTGAGTCCGGGTAGCTGTATGCCGGCCCGTGCCGCTTGCCTGACTGTGTCCTGCTCTGACCGGCCCTCGGTCAGCAGGCAGGGCATCTGCAATCCGCCCGGGGGCAAGTGGGCCGTCACGATGCCGGACAGGTGCCGCTGAACGGCATGGGCCATCGCTTCACGCCGCACCGCATAGATTCTTCGCATGGAGCGGACGTGAGCACCAAAATGGCCGGCGTCCATGAAGCGTGCCAATGTCAACTGGGCGATCTGCGGAGTGTGACCGTCCAGGATGCTTCTGGCATAGGTCATTGGTTTGACCAGTTCATGCGGCAGCACCATGTAGCCCATGCGCAAACCGGGATACAGGGACTTGCTGAATGTGCCCAGGTAGATTGTTCTCTGATACGTATCCAGCCCTTGCACGCAAGCGGTCGGTAAGCCTTCGTAGTGAAACTGGCTGTCGTAGTCGTCCTCGATGATCCAGCCCTGTCGCTCGGCCGCCCAGGCCGTCAACTCGAGGCGACGCTCCAACGCGAGCGTGGCACCCGTCGGGTACTGATGCGAGGGAGTGACGTAAATGGCATTGGCGCCGCTCCTGTCCGCGCGCAGGCGATCCGTGCGCAGCCCTTTCTCGTCCACGGGGACCGGCACGATCTTGAGTTGTGCCATCTCAAACGCCTTGCGCGCACCGAAATAGCCAGGGTCCTCCATAAGGATGGGCTGGTTGGCATCGGCCAGTACCTGGGCGCACAGGAAGAGGGCCTGACGGGTGCTGGTCAGCACCAGCACCTGATCCGCCGTCACCCTGGCCCCGCGCTCCTGATTGAGATAGTCCGCGATAACCTGGCGCAGCGGCTCGACGCCTTGCGGGTCGCCGTGCAGAAGAACGCTGGAGCGGCAGTCCTTGACGGCCTGACGCTGCAACCGCTCCCAGATTTCCACAGGAAACGTGCGGGTTTCAGGCAGCCCCGTGGCGAAGGCCTTGACCACCTGCTGATCCGACACGCCGCCGTTGGCAAGGATATCCGCGCCTCTTCCACTGAGCGCCGCAGGCTGGGTGGCCTTCGGACGCAGCGCTGCGGACGTGCTGCCATGTCTTTTGCGCGTCCCCAGCAAGCCTGGCCCAAGCTTGTCCGAGACGAAACTGCCGGAGCCTTCGCGCCGGCAGATATAGCCGTCCAGCTGCAATTGGGCGTAGGCCATCTCCACGGTATCCCGCGACACGCTCAATGATTGCGAGAGTGTGCGGGTTGCAGGCAGGCGGCAGCCGGGCGCGAGGACGCCATTCAGTATCAGTTGACGCAGCGCGCGTTGCACGCGGACACGCAGCTCCAGCGATGCCAGCTTCGGATCCGCAATGTGAATTTTGAGCGTTTCCAGTTCGATGCTGAGCATGATGCGGTCTGCCAATATTCGGCAAATCTATCTATAGAGCGGTTCATTCTGCCTGAATCGACCGGACTTCACTAGACAGGCCTGCCCTGCACCGTCACCACGCGGAAGCCTCTCGTGCCTTGCCGATGAAGTGTCCGGGCATGATCCCGGACGCGACCTTGACCAACAACGCTGAATTGCCCGCGTGGCTGGAAGTGCTATAAAGTCATGCGATACTCAATGAAACCGGAATCTTGAGCAACCCAGTTGTATAGCTTTTGAGCACGCTTATTGGTTGCGTGCGTATGCCAGTACAATCGCGCGCATTGGTGTTGTTGCGCGAAGTTTTGCACCCATTCGATCAGCAGCTTTCCCGTGCCTGCACCGCGAATCGTCGGCGCGACATATAGATCCTCGAGGTAACAGTAATCGGCCACTGACCATGTCGAGCGATGCAGCACCAAATTGACCAGGCCGATAATCTGCTTGTCCTTGACGGCAACGGAAGAAAATACAGGTTCGTCTGGATCGAGGCACCGATTAAAGGTCGACCTCGTGGTACCTTCCTCCAGATTCACTTCGTAGAAATTCTGATAGGCCAGCCAGAGCTTCTGCCATTGCTCGTAGTCGCTGCCTTGAACTTCTCGTACTATCACCGAACTCTGATTGTTGTCCATTGCGATCTTCCATACCAGGATTGAAGATGGAGAGCTTAGCCCTCATCCGGACTGCTTCATCAGTCCAATTTTCGGGAGAGGACCAGACCGCATTGGCGGTGCAGCCCGCGGGATACCGGATGATTGGCGTCGCTTTGCAGCGTCGAGTTCGAGTGCCGATTTTGGATTTTGACGGGAGCCGAACCGCACCTGMCAACCGCCAGTGCGATGCACGGTGGGATTTCAAGCCGAACGTTACCGGGATAACGCGATGGGAGACGCGATGGAGAATATTGCTTTTGCTCCTGGGAGCGCTCGATCATCCCCCGGGGGGTATTTTGCTTCTGATATCAGAACCGGACCGTTCTGATATCCCAGCATGGGGCGATTTCCGATCAACTTGCTTCCGCGGCCACCGCTCGCAAAGGCAGGGTAAAAGAGCGGCCGCTCTCCGAGCGAAAAACTACGTCCAGAGCATTCCTTTTGCTGCCCGGCACAATCATCCAACAACCTGGTTGGAAGTCCTTTCCCCTAATAACCATGGCAAAAAGATAGTGCTTTCCTCTACGAGCGCACTCGGGATTGCGCTC
>NZ_JBFTSF010000039.1:0-34335 GCF_056399905.1 Cupriavidus sp. 01L46 | reverse complement strand
GCCTTTACGCTGGTGTGCCTCTATCCCGCGTTCTGGCTGATGACCCATTACCCGAGCGTGCCGCTGGTGCTGTCGCTGTCCGCGCTGCTGACCGCCAGCGTCTACCTGGGTTCCACGCCGATGCTGCTGATGATGATGGAACTCCTGCCGGCCCGTGTGCGCGCCAGCGGCCTGTCGGTGATCTATGCGGTTGGCGTGACGGTGTTCGGCGGCTCCTGCCAGTTCATCGTCACCTGGATGCTGGCCAAGACCGGCAACCCGATGGCACCTGCCTTCTACATGATGGCCTGTGGCGCGGTGACCATCCTCACGGTGCTGACCATCCGCGAAAACGCCCAAGCGCATTGAGCGCTTCCCTCCTCTCCCCGGCCAGGCTGGCCAATTTGCAGCAAAGGATAAATACATGACCCGCGAACCGACACTGACGCCCTTCCAGTTGCTGCCGCACCTGCTGCCGGCGATCCAGATCGATGCCGAGACCTTTATCGGCATCCGCCGCCAGATCCACGCCCAGCCTGAACTCGGCTTCGAGGTTGGCGCCACCAGCAAGCTGGTGGCCACCTTGCTGGAGAGCTGGGGCTACGAGGTGCACACGGGCATCGGCAAGAGCGGCGTGGTGGGGCAGTTGAAGCTGGGCAACGGCAAGCGCCGCCTGGGCATTCGCGCCGACATGGATGCGTTGCCGGTCGTCGAGGCCACGGGCCTGCCGTATGCCAGCAAGATCCCGGGCAAGATGCACGCGTGCGGCCACGACGGCCACACTGCCATCCTGCTGGCCGCCGCCAAGGCGCTGGCGGATAGCCGCGATTTCGATGGCACCCTCAACCTGATCTTCCAGCCCGACGAGGAGAACCTCTGCGGCGCGCGCGCGATGATCGAGGATGGCCTGTTCGCGCGTTTCCCGTGCGATGCCGTGTTCGCCTTGCACAATATGCCAGGCGTGCCCGCCGGCACCTTCCGCGTGCTGCCCGGCCCGGTGAGCCTGTCGTCCGACGTGGCCGACGTGACCATCAAGGGCGTGGGCGGGCATGGCGCCATGCCGCACCGCGCGCGCGACCCGATCGCGGCGTCGGCAGCCATCGTCACCGCGCTGCAGACGGTGGTGGCGCGCAATGTGGCGCCGGACGATACGGCCGTGCTATCGGTGGGCTTTATCCGTGGCGGCGCCACGCACAACGTGATTCCGGAATCGGTCACGCTGGGCCTGAACGTGCGCGCGGCGCGCCCGGAGACGCGCGCGCTGGTGGAGCAGCGCATTCGCGAGATTGTCAGCCTGACCGCGCAGGCGCACGGCGTGGAAGCGCACATCGACTATCGCCAGCTCACGCCGCCGATGGTCAACACGGTGGCCGAAACAACGCTGGCGCAGCAGGTTTGCGCCGAACTGGTCGGCACGGACAAAGTCGTGACGCAAGCCCCCAAGGGCCTGAACGGCAGCGAGGACTTTGCGTGGATGCTGAACGAGGTGCCGGGCTGCTACCTGATCCTCGGCAACGGCGAAGGCGAGTTTGGCGGCTGCATGGTGCACAACCCGGGCTACGACTTCAACGACCAGGTGCTGCCGCTGGGCGCGGCTTGCTGGGTCCGGCTGGCCCAGACTTACCTGGCGAGCTGAGGCAGCGGAGGCAGCGTGGGCGGCCCCGCTGCTGCGTGGTCCGCGTGCGCCGCGGCATCCTCCTCTGGCGAGGTGGCGGCTGCATCCCCGGGCGCGCTTGCCTGGAGGACTTCGGGCGGTACCGGCGCCGGAGATGGGACTGCGGATGCGGGCGCTGCAATGGGTACGGCGGCGGCCACTTCCGGTGCCGCCGCGCGCCGCGCCGGCGCCGGCGCTTTATTGCCCAACTGCGCGCTGATCTCCGCCGCTTCGCCCAGCACGTAGGCAAGCCTGCGCAACGGCCGGCTGACCTGCAATTGCAGGAAGACCGCCAGCGCCGCGCCCGACACGAAGACAAGGCCGTAGAGCGACAGCAGCGGCAGCAGGCTGCCGCCTTTGCGCGGCAGCTCGAACAGGCCCGTGACCAGCACCAGGGCGGCCGGGCTCACCGCGATCAGCAATCCGATCGTCTTCGCCATGCCCTCCCACATCCGTAACTGCACGTCCACCCGTCGCGCCTTGGCACGCAGCGCCTGGGCCGGGACGCGCGCCAGCGAGCGCAGCAGCGCGCTCTCCGCCTCATCGTGCCGGTCGACCTGATCGGCCAATGCCCCGAGCGGATCGCGCAGCCTGCGCGCGAGCGCCGGCAGGTGCGTGAGCAGCAGCGCCGCCAGTCCCGCCACGCTGCCGCCCAGCAGCCTATAGACCAGCCGCGCCAGCCATGGCGCTGGCGTCTGCTTGATCTGGTACTTGGTGTACAGCACCGCGCCGGCCACTAGCAGCGCAGCCACCGAACAAGCCCAGAACAGCACCAGCAGGCCCCGTTGCAGCCGCATCAGGTTCATGGCGGCCGTGGGCGAACCGGCGGTATCGGATGCGGCGGGCGGCTTGCGCTTGAGCGCGTCAAGCAGCTCGCGGGTGGGAGGGAGCCTGGTAAGCATGGCAGTCTGGTTGGCAATAGGTGGTTCCTGYGCCATGCCCTGGCACTGAGACTGGCACTGGCGCAATACCCGTACATTGTCGCCATTTAGCCGGTGCGCAGGGTGCGCGCCGGGGCCGCCGGGCGGCCTTTTCCCGCAAATTCCCACGTATCGTTGCCGTCACACAACGTCGTTCGATGACACTCGCCAGACCGCGTCGGGCGGCCGTGTTTTCTGCCTCGGGCACCCTGATTCGATATCACGAGTATCGAATCAACTGATCTCCCTTCCCTTTATCCCAACCCGCTTGCGGGAATAGCATGGGCTCCAACAGTGATTCGCAGCCATCCATAGCCATTCACCAAACATCGCATCAACGATTGGAGACAGACATGCCGAAGATGAGAGCAGTTGACGCGGCCATCGCCGTGCTGGAAAAAGAAGGTATCACCACCGCGTTCGGCGTGCCCGGCGCCGCCATCAACCCGTTCTACTCGGCCATGCGCCGGGCCGGCACCATCGACCATTTCCTGGCGCGCCACGTGGAAGGCGCCTCGCACATGGCCGAAGGCTACACCCGCGCCGAAGCCGGTAATATCGGCGTGTGCATCGGCACCTCGGGCCCCGCCGGCACCGACATGATCACCGGCCTGTACTCGGCCTGGGCTGACTCCATCCCCATCCTCTGCATCACCGGCCAGGCGCCGCGTGCGCGCCTGTACAAGGAAGACTTCCAGGCCGTCGACATCGAATCGATCGCCAAGCCGGTGACCAAGTGGGCGGTGACCGTGCGCGAGYCGGCGCTGGTGCCGCAAGTGTTCCAGCAAGCCTTCCACCTGATGCGCTCGGGCCGCCCGGGTCCGGTGCTGATCGACCTGCCGTTCGACGTGCAGGTCGYCGAGATCGAGTTCGATCCGGAAACCTATCAGCCGCTCGCCCCGTACAAGCCGGTTGCCTCACGTCCGCAGATCGAGAAGGCCATCGCCATGCTCAACGCGGCCGAGCGCCCGCTGATCGTGTGCGGCGGCGGCGTGATCAACGCCGACGCGGCCGAGCTGCTGGTTKAGTTCGCCGAGCTGGTCAACGTGCCGGTGGTCCCCACGCTGATGGGCTGGGGCGTGCTGGCCGACGACCACCCGCTGCAAGCCGGCATGGTTGGCCTGCAGACGTCGCACCGCTACGGCAACGCCACGATGCTGGCATCGGACTTCGTGCTTGGCATCGGCAATCGCTGGGCCAACCGCCACACCGGCAGCATCGAGGTCTACACCAAGGGCCGCAAGTTCGTGCACGTGGATATCGAGCCTACCCAGATCGGCCGCGTGTTYGGCCCGGACCTYGGCATCGTCTCSGACGCCAAGGCCGCGCTGGAGCAGTTCGTGGAAGTGGCGCGCGAGATGAAGATGGCCGGCCGCCTGCCGTGCCGCAAGAGCTGGGTGGCGGACGTGCAAAAGCGCCGCCGCACCATGCAGCGCAAGAGCGATTTCGACAACGTGCCGGTCAAGCCGCAGCGTGTGTACCGCGAGATGAACCAGTACTTCCCGCGCGATGTGCGTTACGTGTCCACCATCGGCCTGTCGCAGATCGCCGCCGCGCAGTTCCTGTCGGTCAACGAGCCGCGCCACTGGATCAACTGCGGCCAGGCCGGCCCGCTGGGCTGGACCATTCCCGCCGCGATCGGCGTGAAGGTGGCCTCGCCGGAATCGGACGTGGTGGCCATCTCTGGCGACTACGACTTCCAGTTCATGATCGAAGAACTGGCCGTGGCCGCGCAGTTCAAGGTGCCGTACATCCACCTGGTGGTGAACAACTCCTACCTCGGCCTGATCCGCCAGGCGCAGCGCAATTTCGAGATGGACTACTGCGTGCAGCTGGCCTTCGACAACGTCAACTCGCCCGAGCTCAACGGGTACGGCGTGGACCACGTGAAGGTGGTGGAAGGCCTGGGCTGCAAGGCGATCCGTGTGTTCAAGCCGGAAGACATCGCGCCGGCCTTTGCCGAAGCGCGCGACCTGATGGCCGAATTCTCGGTGCCGGTGGTGGTGGAAGTGATCCTGGAGCGCGTGACCAATATCGCGATGGGCACCGAGATCGACAACATCAACGAGTTCGAGCCGATCGAAGACATCGAGGAAGCCATCCTCAAGGAAGAAGTGGAAACGGCGTAAGCACAGCAGGCTGACAAGCGCGGGCCACGAGCCCGCGCGCAGCGCTGCATCCCCGCTGTATTCGTTGACGCGCCCCCCAATCACCGCATCCGCGCGAGCGGAATCACAAGACAAGTCATCCGGAGACATCCATGCCAAAACTTGCCGCCAACCTGACCATGCTGTTCAACGAAGTGGCCTTTCTCGACCGCTTTGAAGCCGCCGCGCGCGCGGGCTTCCGCGGCGTGGAGTTCCTCTTCCCCTACGCCTTCCACGCCGACCAGATCGCCGACCGGCTCAACCGCTTCCAGCTCGACCTGGTGCTGCACAACCTGCCGGCGGGCAAGTGGGAAGCAGGCGAGCGCGGCATTGCCTGCCACCCGGACCGCGTGAGCGAATTCCAGGACGGCGTGGGCGAGGCAATCAAGTACGCCAAGGTGTTGGGCGTGCGCCAGCTGAACTGCCTGGTCGGCATCCAGCCGCAGAACGTCAAGCAGGATCAGGCACAGGAAACGCTGGTGGAAAACCTGCGCTTCGCGTCGCGTGCGCTCGCCGCCGAGCAGATCGACCTGCTGGTCGAGCCGATCAACACGTTCGACATCCCCGGCTTCTTCCTGTCGCGCACGCAGCAGGCGCTGGACCTGATCGCGCAGGTCAACGCGCCCAACCTCTACGTGCAGTACGACATCTATCACATGCAGCGCATGGAAGGCGAAATCGCCGCCACGCTCAAAGCCAAGCTGCCGAAGATCAAGCACGTGCAGCTGGCCGACAACCCGGGGCGCAACGAGCCGGGCACCGGCGAGCTGAACTACCACTTCCTGTTCAAGTGGCTGGATGAGATCGGCTATGGCGGCTGGGTCGGCTGCGAGTACAAGCCGCGCACGACCACCGTCGAAGGCCTGGGCTGGCGCGCGGAACACGGCGTGCAGTAATTGCTGTTCATGCTGCGAGCGCGCGGCGCTGGTTTGCTCCCCTCGCCCGCTTGCGGGAGAGGGGGCAACAGCCGGTCGTCATGGCAGGCGGCGCTGGCGCATCCGGTGGCTTCGTTCAACGCTCCAAACATCACCAAAACAGATTTCAACATCCCATCAAGGAGACATCACATGGCAAACCAACGCAACGTCGGCTTTATCGGCCTGGGCATCATGGGCGCACCGATGGCGGGCCACCTGCGCGCGGCCGGCCACACGCTGTTCGTGCATGACGTGAACCCCGCACCGCAAGCGCTGGTCGATGCCGGCGTCACGGTCTGCACCAGCGCCGAGGAAGTGACCAAGCGCGCGGACATCATCGTGATCATGGTGCCGGACACTCCGCACGTGGAAGCCGTGCTGTTCGCCGAGAAGGGCGTTGCCGCCGCGCTCAAGGGCGCCGGCAAGGAAGCCGCGCACGGCAAGATCGTGGTCGACATGAGCTCGATCTCGCCGATCGCCACCAAGGACTTCGCCGCGCGCGTCAACAAGCTCGGCGCGGCCTACCTGGATGCACCGGTGTCCGGCGGCGAAGTGGGCGCGAAGGCCGCATCGCTGACCATCATGGTCGGCGGCCCGCAAGAATCGTTCGACGAGGTCAAGCCGCTGTTCGACCTGCTGGGCAAGAACGTGACGCTGGTCGGCGGCAACGGCGACGGCCAGACCACCAAGGTGGCCAACCAGATCATCGTGGCGCTGAACATCCAGGCCGTGTCCGAAGCACTGCTGTTCGCCTCCAAGGCGGGCGCCGATCCGGCGCGCGTGCGCCAGGCGCTGATGGGCGGCTTCGCGGCTTCGCGCATCCTGGAAGTGCACGGCGAGCGCATGGTCAAGCGTACCTTCGATCCGGGCTTCCGCATCGAGCTGCACCAGAAGGACCTGAACCTCGCGCTGCAAGGCGCGAAGGCGCTGGGCGTGGCACTGCCCAACACCGCCACCGCGCAAGAGCTGTTCAACACCTGCGCCGCCAACGGTCTGGGCAAGCAGGACCACTCTGCCCTGTGCCGCGCCATCGAGATCATGTCCAACCATGAGATCGCCAAGGGCGGCGCCAAGTAAGCCAGCAGCACCATCATGGCCTGCCTCGGCAGGCCAGCATCACTCCCGGCCGCTCGCGGCCGGGAACGCAGCACTTCCGGATCCCGTCATGCTCGCCACCGATTCCTACCCTACCCTGCTGGCGCCCCAGCGCCCTGCCGGCCTCACCGATCCGCGCGCCCTGCTGCGCGACCTGTTCGATACCGCGGTTGCCGCCGTCAGCGCCAGCCACTGCCTGCCGCCGCAACTGCCCACGCCGCCCAAGGGCCGCACGGTGGTGATCGGTGCCGGCAAGGCCGCCGCCGCCATGGCGCAGGCTGTCGAGGCGCACTGGCAAGGCGAGATTTCCGGACTGGTTGTGACCCGCTACGGACATGGCGCGCCGTGCCAGCGCATCGAGGTGGTGGAAGCCGCGCACCCGGTGCCCGACGAAGCCGGCCAGCGCGCCGCGCAGCGCATGGTGGCACTGGTCAAGGACCTGACCGCCGACGACCTGGTGCTGTGCCTGATCTCCGGCGGCGGCTCCGCGCTGCTGGCCGCGCCGGCCGACGGCATCACGCTTGCCGACAAGCAAGCCGTGAACAAGGCCCTGCTAAAGAGCGGCGCCAACATCGGCGAGATGAACTGCGTGCGCAAGCACCTGTCGGCGCTCAAGGGCGGCCGGCTGGCATTGCACTGTGCGCCCGCACGCGTCGAGACCCTGTTGATTTCCGATATTCCCGGTGACGATTCCACGCTGATCGCCAGCGGCCCGACCCTGCCCGACGCCACCACCTGCGCCGACGCGCTGGCGGTGATCACCAAGTACGGCATCGAAGTGCCCGCCAATGTGCGTGCCCACCTGGAGAGCGGCGCGGGCGAAACACCCAAGCCCGGCGATGCGCGCTTCGACGGCCATCGCAGCGTCACGCTGGCCACCGCGCAGCAATCGCTGGAAGCCGCGGCGGCGCGCGCGCGCGAGCTGGGCGTTGAAGCCCACATCCTGTCCGACAGCATCGAGGGCGAATCCCGCGATGTGGCGCTGGTGCATGCCGCCATCGCGCGGCAGGTTGCACAGCATGGCCAGCCGTTCAGCAAGCCCTGCGTGATCCTGTCCGGCGGCGAGACCACGGTGACGGTGCGCGGCAGCGGCCGCGGCGGGCGCAATGCCGAATTCCTGCTCGCGCTCGCGGTCGCGCTGGACGGCCTGCCGGGCGTGCATGCCATTGCCTGCGACACCGACGGCATCGATGGTTCCGAAGACAACGCCGGTGCGTTGCTCGCCCCCGATACGCTGACCCGTGCCGAGGCGCGTGGACTATCCGCGCGCGCGCACCTTGGCAACAACGACGGCTACGGCTTCTTCGCCGGCCTGGACGACCTGATCGTCACCGGCCCGACCCGTACCAATGTGAATGATTTCCGCGCCATCCTGATTGTGTAGGCGAGCAAGCGGRTATGCCACGTGTTTGAACAACGGCGCGCCCATCGCGGCGCGCCGCCCGAGATTGGAAGAGGAGACAAAATGAGACGCCAGCGCAAAGCCAAGATCGTTGCCACGCTCGGACCGGCCAGCACCGACATCGATGTGATCCGCCAGTTGTTCGAAGCCGGGGCGGATGTATTCCGCCTGAACTTCAGCCACGGCTCGCACGACGACCACAAGCGCCGCTACGATGCCGTGCGCCAGGTCGAGGCCGAGACCGGCCGCCCCATCGCCGTGCTGGCCGACCTGCAAGGCCCCAAGCTGCGCATCGGCACCTTCGCCGCGGGCAAGGTGGCGGTCAAGGCCGGCGACGCGTTCGTGCTCGACAGCGATCCCAGCCCAGGCGACGCCACCCGCGTGCACCTGCCGCATCCGGAGCTGTTCCGGGTGGCCGCGCCGGGCCAGTCGCTGCTGATCGACGACGGCAAGGTGCAGTTGAAGATCGAGGCGGTGGCCAGCGGCAGCATTGCCACGCGCGTGGTCAACCACGGCACGCTGTCCGACCGCAAGGGCGTGAACGTGCCCGACGCCGTGATCCCGATCCCCGCCCTGACCGAGAAGGACCGCAAGGACCTCGACTTCGCACTGGCGCTGGGCGCTGACTGGATCGCGCTGTCGTTCGTGCAGCGCCCGGCCGACATCGTGGAAGCGCGCGAGATCATCGGCACTCGTGCCGGCGTGCTGTCCAAGATCGAGAAGCCCGCCGCGCTGCAGCAGCTCGAAGAAATCGTGCGCGTGTCCGACGCGGTGATGGTGGCGCGCGGCGACCTGGGCGTGGAACTGCCGCCGGAACGCGTGCCGGGCGTGCAGAAGCGCATCTTGCGCATCTGCCGCCAGCACGGCAAACCCATCGTCATCGCCACGCAGATGCTGGAATCGATGATCGATTCGCCGGTGCCCACGCGCGCCGAAGCGTCGGATGTGGCCAGCGCCATCTATGACGGCGCCGATGCGGTGATGCTGTCGGCCGAGTCGGCCAACGGCCGCCACCCGGTGCCGGCGGTGGCCATCATGAACCGCATCATCACCGAGGTCGAGCGCGATCCGCTGTACCGCAACCTGCTGGACGCGGGGCATGAGGCGCCGCTGTCCACCCGCCAGGATGCGATCTGCGCGGCGCTGCGAGAGGTCACGCAGATCATCGGCGCGGTGGCCACCGTGACCTACACCTCGTCGGGCTCCACCGCGCTGCGCGCCGCGCGCGAGCGGCCGTGCGCGCCCATCGTCAGCATCACGCCGAACCTGGAAATCGCGCGGCGGCTGGCGCTTGCGTGGGGCGTGCATTCCACCGTCAGCCCGGACGTGCAAAGCGTGGACGAGATGGTGAATGCGGCAACCCGCGCGGCGCTGGCGGAGGGCTATGCCGAACCCGGCGACCAGATCACCATCGCGGCAGGCATGCCGTTTGGCCAGGGCGGCACCACCAACCTGCTGCGCGTGGCCGAAATCGGTGGCGCGGAGCCGGGCAAGGCGCAAGGGCAAGCGGCTGCCAGCACGGCACCGGCGGTTACCGCCTGATACACCGCACGCATGCGCTGGCGGCATTGCCGTTGCTATACTGATTGACACGCTGCGGCCACCTTTTTGCCGCGGCGATCAACCAGTAATGCGGAGCCACCATGCGTCTCGACGACGAAGCCGAAAGCCAGAATGTAGAAGACCGCCGGGGTGAAGGCTCCGGCGGTTTCGGCGGCTTTGGCGCGGGGCCCAAGACGCTCGGCATCGGAACCATCCTGGTGGCGCTGGCGGCGTCTTATTTCTTTGGCATCGACCCCTCCGTGATCATGCAGGGCGCCTCGGTGCTGCAGGGCTCGCAGCAGCAAGCGCCGCAACAGCAGCATGTGCCCAGCCATCCCCCCGCCAAGGACCAGATGACGGTCTTCGTGCGCAAGGTGCTCGGTAACACCGAACGCACCTGGTCGCATATTTTCGAGACCGATCTCAACCGCCGCTATGCGCCGCCCACGCTGGTGATCTTCTCGAACGTCACGCCTACCGCCTGCGGCACGGGCCAGTCGGCCATGGGGCCGTTCTATTGCCCGGGCGACCAGAAGGTCTATATCGACCTGGCCTTTTACGATGAATTGCGCCAGCGCTTTGGTGCCGGCGGCGATTTTGCGCAGGCCTACGTGATTGCCCACGAGATCGGCCATCATGTGCAGAACCTGCTCGGCGTGTCGGGCAAGGTCGACGCCGCGCGCCGCCGCATGGGCGAGGCGCAGGCCAACCAGCTGTCGGTGCGCGTGGAACTGCAGGCCGATTGCCTGGCCGGCGTATGGGCTGCCACCGCGGAGCGCATGAACCAGCAGCTGCTGGAGCCCGGCGATATCGAAGAAGGCCTCAAGGCCGCCGCCGCCATCGGCGACGACCGCCTGCAAAAGCAAGCCCAGGGCTATGTCGTGCCGGAGGCGTTCACCCACGGCACCAGCGAGCAGCGTACGCGCTGGCTGCGCCAGGGCCTGACCAGCGGCGACATCCGCAAGTGCRACACCTTCGCGGCCAAGCAACTCTGAGCCACGCATCCGGCTGACTGCGCAGCGCCCGGCCCTCTCCCCCCGGGGCAGCGCCCTCCTCGCTGGTAGGGCTTTTTTGTGCTGAATTAGGCATGTAAACGTTGTTTACAAAGTGAGCGGCGTTTATAATCGCGGCCATGTCCGCCACCCGCCCACCGCAATCCAGCCTGTCGGCCCCGCCCGTGAACGTGCCCGCCACGCCGGTTGCCGTAGCTGACGCGCCCGCTGCGGGGCCCAGCGGTGCCAAACTGCGGCGCGAAAGTGTGCGCGAAGCCTTTTTCAATGCTGCCCGCGCATTGTTTGCCGAGGCGGGATTTGGCGGCGTCACGCTGCGCCGCGTCGGCGAGCGCTGCGGCTATAGCGCGGCCGCCATCTACCGGCATTTCGAAGACAAAACCGCACTGCTGTTCGAGCTGTGCGCGCAGGACTGGGTACGCCTCGCGGCGGCGCTGGCCGACGCGCGCGCCGCCGCGGGCACACCGGCGCTGGCGTTGCCGGCCGTGCTCGATGCCTATGTGGCGTGGGCCCTGGCCAACCGCCACAGCTATCACCTGCTGATGATGATGGGCCTGCCGGCCGACGCCGAGCGCGCGATTGACCTGCGCTGGGGCGAGCGTTTCCCGGAAGACCCGGTGAACGCGGTGCTGATGGCCTGCGTGCATGACCAGCAAGCCACCGCGCTGATCGATTCAATGTACGACCCCGGCGATGTCGCCAACGCGCTGTGGACTGCCGTGCACGGGCTGGCCGCGCTCGATATCACGTTCGAGCACCTGCCCCACGAGGACTGGCAGCCGCTGGCGCATCGGCAGCAGGTGCTGCTCGCGGCGCTGCTGCGCGGCTTCTCCCGACCGTCCCGCTAGAGCGACGGCCAGACACACTTCCCCCACAGCGTTTGTGCCACGCTGCCCGGCGCGTTTCACCGCTCGCATCTCGCGGTGCCCACGCGCCGGATCCGTTCCACCGCGCGGGCGCGGCGGCTAGCTGCCGCGCCCGCGCAAACAATCCAATGTGCCATGGCGTCCTTTTTTCTTCGCCGGCCCGCGTTCGCGTGGGTTATTGCCATCCTCACCATGGTGGCGGGCCTGATCGCCCTCACCCGCATTCCCATCGCGCAGTATCCGGCGGTGGCGCCGCCCACCGTGATCGTCTACGCGGACTATGCCGGCGCGTCGGCGCGCACCGTGGAAGATGCGGTGACCGCCGTGCTGGAGCAGCAGATGCACGGCATTCCCGGGCTGCTCTACCTGGATGCCAGCAGCGAGGGCGGCGCCGCCACCATCACGCTGGGCTTCCGCCAGGGCACCGATGCGCAGCTGGCGCAGGTCAACGTGCGCAACCGCGTCATGCAAGCCGAGCCGCTGTTGCCGGAGGCGGTGCGCCGCGGCGGCATCTTCGTCGACCAGGCCGGCAGCAGCCCCTTCATGTATGTCTCGCTGGTGTCGCAGAACAGCCAGCTCGACGAAACCGCGCTTGGCGACTTTGCCGCCGCTTCGGTGCTGCCGATGCTGCGCCGCCTGCCCGGCATCGGCAAGGCCGAGCCGTACGGGGCCGAGTACGCACTGCGCATCTGGTTCGATCCCGACAAGCTCAATGCCTACGGCCTTACGGCCGCGGACGTCGAGCAGGCCATCAAGGCGCGCAACGGCGACGTCACCCCGGGCCAGCTCGGCGGCGCGCCGGCGGTGCCGGGCCAGCCCTACCAGGCACTGGTGCGCCCGCCCCGGCCGCTCGCCGAGCCGGAGGCCTTCGGCCAGATCGTCGTGCGCGCCGGCGGCGACGCCTCGCTGGTACGGCTGCGCGACGTGGCCCGGGTGGAGCTGGGCGCCAGCGACTACCGCTACAGCTCGCGCCACGACGGCCAGGTGGCCGCCTCGATCGGCCTCAAGCTGGCAGACGGCGCCAACGTGCTGGCCACCTCGCGCGCGGTGCGCGCCGCGCTCGACGAAGCCGCGCGCGGCTTCCCCGCGGGCATGCGCTACGAGATCTCATCCGACAATGCGCAGTTCGTCGAACGCTCGATCTGGCGCGTGCTGACCACGCTGGGCGAAGCCACGGCGCTGGTCTTCCTGATCCTCTACCTGTTCCTCGGCAACCTGCGCGCCACGCTGATCCCGGTGATCGTGGTGCCGGTCTCGCTGCTTGGCACGGTGGCCTGCCTGTACGCGTTCGGCCTGTCTCTGAACGTGATCACGCTGTTCGGCGTGGTGCTGGCGATCGGCATCCTGGTCGACGACGCCATCGTGGTGGTGGAGAACGTCGAGCGGATCATGCGCGAAGATGGCGTGGACGCCATGGAGGCGGCGGCCCGCTCGATGCGCGAAGTGTCCGGCGCGCTGGTAGGTGTCACGCTGGTGCTGTGCGCGGTATTCGTGCCGATGGCGTTCCTGGGCAGTGCGGTGGGCGTGATCTATCGGCACTTCGCCATCACGCTGGCGATCTCCATCGCCTTTTCGCTGTTCTTTGCGCTATCGCTGGCGCCGGCCATGTGCGCCAGCCTGCTGCGCCATGCCCCGCACCCGCAGCGCGGCCCGCTGGCCTGGTTCGAGCGCGGCTTCACGGCGCTCACCGCGCGCTACGCCGGCTGGGTACTGGCACTGCAGCGGCGCCGCCTGCGCTGGCTGGGCATCTACCTGGCGCTGGCGGTGGCCGGCGGCGTGCTGATGTGGCAGATCCCCGCCGGCTTCCTGCCGGAGGAGGACACCGGCGAACTGGTGATCGATATGGAGCTGCCCGCGGGCGCCACGCAGGCGCAGACGCGCGCCACCGTGGCGGCGCTGGAGGCGTGGCTGAAAGCAGGCAAGTATCCCGTGCGCTCGACCTTCGCGGTGCTGGGCTGGAGCAATTCCGGCAACGGCGAGCAGCGCGCCAGCATGTACCTGGCGCTGCGGGACTGGTCGGAGCGCGGCGCCGACGAACGCGCGGACGCCGTGCTGGCCAGGCTCCAGGCCGGGCTGGAAGCGTGGCCCGGGCGGGGACAGGCGCAGCTGTACGCGTATAACGGTGCGGCCTTGCCCGAGCTGGGCAGCACCGGCGGGCTCGACATGCGGCTGGTGGCGCAGGCCGGCTCCGGGCGCGAAGCGCTGTTTGCCGCGCGCGACAAGCTGCTTGCCGCCGTCAAGGATGAGCCGTCGCTGGGCGAGGTGCGCGCCACCACTGGCCAGCCGGCGCCGGCGCTGGACCTGCACATCGACTATGAGCGCGCGCGCAGCTTTGGCGTGGAGCCGGAGGCCATCCACCATGCGCTGTCGGCCACGCTGGGCTCGCGCTATATCGACGAAGTGGCGCGCGAAGGCCGTATCCGCCGGGTGATCCTGCAAGCGGATGCGCCTTACCGCATGGACCCGGCCAAGTTGTCCCGCGTGCATGTGCGCAATGCCAGCGGTGGCATGGTGTCACTGGGTGCCTTCGCCGAACTGGCCTGGGGCAAGGGCGAAGCGACGCTGGAGCGGTTCAACGGGCTTGCCTCGGTGCGCATCAACGCCGAAGTGGCGCCGGAACACAGCACCGGCACTGCCATGGAACGCCTCACGGCCAGGGTGCGCGAGCTGGGCGGCGCCTACGACGTGCGCTGGACCGGACGCGCCTTCGAGCAGCAGCAAAGCGGCACGCAGGCGCCGTGGCTGTTCGCCTTGTCGATGTTGTTCATCTTCTTGTGCCTGGTGGCGCTCTATGAAAACTGGACCTTGCCGCTGGCAGTGCTGCTGATCGTGCCGGCGGGCCTCGTTGGCGCGCTGGTGGCGATCTGGCTGCGCGGCATGCCGAACGACGTCTACTTCAAGGTGGGCGGCGTGGTGATCATGGGGCTGGCGGCCAAGAACGCCATCCTGGTGGTGGAATACGCCGAGCAGTTGCGCCGCGGCGGCATGGACCTGCTGGAAGCCGCCGGCCAGGCCGCCCGCCAGCGGCTGCGCCCGGTGGTGATGACCTCGCTGGCCTTTATCCTGGGCGTGGTGCCGCTGGCGATCAGCACCGGCCCGGGTGCGGCCGCGCAGCGCGCGGTAGGCACCGGGGTGCTGGGCGGCATGCTGGGCGCTACCGTGATCGGCTCGCTGGCGGTGCCGCTGCTCTATGTCCTGATCGGGCGCAGGCGTGCCGGGCGCGAACGGGAATGACAAGGCGCGTGCCGGCCAGCGGCGTTCGGGTAGTTCGGGGTAGTCGGGGCGAGGATCTTGCGAGGCTGCCGGAGGAGAAACGAAAGGCAGCTAGTGCGGGGAGCGGCGGGTAAAAATCACCCACCCGGCGGGAGAGAAAAGGAGGAGGAGGTCAGCCGGGCAGGTGGGAGATAAAACGGGGAGCAAAAGTGTCACCTGGCGGCCACCAGAGTGGCCGCCAGGCAACACGGGGTCGGTTTCAGACCCGGTAGCCGTACAGCGAGCCGTCGCCGCCGCGCGAGTTGTCCAGCGAGCTGGCTGCGATCTCGCCACGGAAAGCGCCGCGGGCGCCGTCGGTGAACGTGTCGAACTTGCCAGCCTTGGCACCGTCGGTGAACGTGTCGAACTTGCCGGCCTTGGCGCCGTCGGTGAACGTATCGAACTTGCCGGCCTTCGCGCCATCGGTGAACGTATCGAACTTGCCGGCGCGCAACGCGTCGGCGTACACGTCKAACTTGCCGACCTTGCTGTTGGCGGGGGCTGCCAGTGCCGCGGCCGACGAGGCCACCATCAGCACGGCGAGAGCGCTGCCAAGGATGCGTTTGGCATTCATTTGGGACTCCTTCAACTGATTGTGTCGTTCTTGTTTTTAATTTGCTGTACTAGCCGCCCCGGCAAATCTATGTTGCGCTGCAGGCACGGACTGAAGATTAGTGGCTTGGCGGGCAAGGAGAAATACCACTGCGACGAATGGTGCGTTGCGAGTCGTGAAACGCTGGAACGTCGGACGAACGGCGCGGATTGGCCGCCCGATGGCGTGACGGGAGGGCTTGCGAGGGGGCGCGGCGGGTGGCCGAAGCGATGCCTGATGGCCCGCCAGCCCAGGCCTGAGGCCGGTCGGCAGGCGAGCAGCCAGCTAGCGGGCTAGCGTTTGGCAGGATGGGCGGCGCTGATTAGCGCGCGCCGGGGCCGGTGCCCTGAATCGGCCTTGAGTCGGCCTGAAAATGCCCGAAAAGTGCTGGATAAGCTTTTGACCAGGCCTTAGACGGTGTACTGGCCGTTGGCTTCGGGCTGGAAAGACAACTCCACCACGGTGACGCTTTGCTCACGTCCGTCCGGCAGGCGGTAGCTCACGGTCTGCCCGGCGCGCGCGCCCAACAGCACACGGCCGATCGGCGACAGTACCGACAGGCGGCCTTCCTCGAAATCGGCAGTATCCGGATAGACCAGCGTCCAGCGGCGCGGCGTGGCCTCGCCCTCCAGCGCGCACAGCAGGCTGGAGTTCATGGTGACCACATCCTTGGGAATCGCCTCGGCCGGCACGATGGCCGCGCGCTCGAGGATGCTGTCGAGCATTTCGGCCAGCGGCGCGGCGCCGGCGCGGCCTGCGATGCGCTCCAGGCGGGTCACGTCAAGCTCGGTCAGGTAAAGGGTCGGTTGTTGTTTGGACGATGCCGTCATGATGAATCCTCGCAAAGTGGCGATGCGGCGACCCGGAACGGGCTGGAGCGATCCGTCGGGGATCGGCTCCTGGCGTTGCCAGGTCATGAAATAAGGTGGGCCGTTACCGGCGGTCAGTACCGGCGGGAAAACCGCGAACACGAACAGGGAGTGACTCGGCCCGGTTCAGCGTATGCCTGCGTGGGGGGAAACGTCAGGCTGGGAACCGGGCGGGATCAAGCGGTACGCTGATCCGGCGGCAGGCAATCGCCTGTTTGGCTTGTGCGCGCGGCGCCTGGACTGCGCGCGCGGTCGCGCCAGCCTGCCCGATAGGGGCAAGCTCGACAGCAATCGGCGACAGGCAGCAAGGCGTCATTGGGTGCGGCAGCAATTGGAATGGAAAATCGGGAAAGCGTGTCATACGGCGAAACTGGCGAGAGCAATGGCTCACTCAACGGCTTCACCGCGGGCTCGGCCCGCCGCTTTTTTCACCAGCTTGGTGCGCGGCAGGTAAAGGGATCGTAGCATAGCCGGCACCTTTCAGGCACCGGGGCGCAACCCTTACGCGTGGCTCTGCGGATGCGGATGGCATTCGCAGGCGGCGCCGGCGGCGGCCTGCTGCAGGTTCTGCAGGATGCCGCATTCGCTGGCCGGATGGGGCTGGTCGCAAGTATGGCGAAGTGCCCGCAACTGCCCTTCCAGCGCCTCCAGCGCCACGCGCTGGGCGTGGATCTGCTCGATCTGGCGATCCAGCAGGCTGTTGATGTCGTCGCACGCCAGTGTCGGATCGCGCTCGAAATCGCGCAGCCGGCGCACGTCGGACAGGCTCATGCCGAGGGAGCGGCAGTGGCGCACGAAGTTCAGCTGCAGCAGGTGGCCGTCGCCGTAGCGGCGATAGCCGTTGTCCTCGCGCTGGGGCGCGTCGAGCAAACCTTCGCGCTCGTAATAGCGGATGGTTTCCACGTCGCAACTGCTGTGTTTTGCAAGCTCACCGATACGCATGCGGACTCCAGGTCACTCCTGATCATGCCAAATACCCTGTAGTAATTACGGGGTTACCAGGCAGTGTAGACCATCGCGGCAAGCCTTGCCAGCTTCGTGCTCAGCCTGGCGCCGGGCCTCGCGCCTGATCGCGCAGCGTGAGCGCGCGCGGCACGAAGGCCGCGCGCATCACCTCCACCGCCAGTTCGGGGCGGGCGGCGCCGCACATGAACACATCCACGGCGGCAAAGCCGTACTCGGGCCAGGTATGGATGCTGATGTGCGATTCCTTGAGCAGCAGCACCCCGGTCACGCCCAGCCCCGGCCCGAAATGCCGGAAGCGCGCGTCGACCACGGTGGCGCCGGCGGCCTGCGCCGCCTGGTAAAGCACGTGCTCGACCAGTGCGGCATCGGCCAGCAGATCGCTCGCCACGCCTTGCAGGTCGGCAAGCAGGTGGTGGCCGAGCACGGCCGGGCAAGGCAGGGCTGGCGCGTTCATGGCCACCGGCTCATTTGTGGCCGCCGCCGGAGGACCAGCCGCTGGAGCCGGAGGAACCGCCGCTCCAGCCACGCGAGCTCGCGTATCCGGACGAGCCTGAACCGGTGGATTCGCCGATGTTGAAGAAGGTCGTGCCGAACAGCACGATGATGCCGTAGACGAGATAAAGCAGGCGCACGCTGACTCAATCCTTTCCGGCCCAGCGCTGGACCAGCCAGATCGGCACCCAAAGCAGCAGGAAGCCGATGACGATAGTGAACCAGCCACGATCGGTGACGAGCGCCACCGGGACGTTGAGGATGGCGAGGAGGATGGCGTAGACCTTGGCGCTCTTGCGGCAAAAGGCGAGGTCGGCGCTATTGCCCGCAGCCGAAGCGCGCGCTGCCTGGGGCGCGCGGGCGGCCTCGGCCAGCCCCGGGCTGGACTTGAACCACTGCGCCAGCTGCGCGCGCGCAACAGTGGTGGACAAAGTCCAGACGATCTCCGTGCCGGAGGTCTCGCGCGTAAGCCGGCRCGCCGGCTTGCCGAATTCGGTCAGGCGCGTGGTGTCGCCCACCTTGACGCGCCAGTTGAAGGTGCCGGCCGCGTACAGCACCTCGCTCTTGTAGTCGTAGCCTTGCTGGAACGTCTGGCCCTGGTAGCTTGCGGCCGTGCCGGAGACCATGCGCGGCCAGGTGTCCAGCACCTCGACCCGGTCCCAGCCGCTGTCCTGCTCCACCAGCCACATCAGGCCGCGCTGCTCGTTGAACAGCAGATACTCGACCCAGGTGGAGGCTTCGTCCTCGTCATTGTCCGTGCACTGCATCAGGCCCAGCACCGTGTACGGCTTGCCGTCGATGTTGCCGATGTCGCCCGGGGCCAGGCTGGTCTTGAGCGCATCGAGCTCACGCTGCTTTTCCAGCACCAGCGCCGTGGAAGTGGAGCAGTCGATCTCGCTGTGGCAACTCGGGCAGACCACGAAGCTGGCCACGCCCGCGCGGTAGGCGATCGGGCCGCCGCAGCCCGGGCAGGCCAGCGGCACGGCCTTGCCGCGGTAGCGGTCAGCGGTGCCGGCGATCTGGTCGGCCTCGCGCAGCAGCTGGCATTTGAGCTGGTCGAGCGTGACCGCCTGGCCGGTATAGATGGCAGCCGGATCGCCGTCGGCGTAGTCGAGTGTGAGGAAACGGCCTTCGTCGCGGAAGTCCGCAACCTGCGCGGTCCAGCCGGCGCCTACCGTGAACGGCAGCTCGCCCTGCCCGCCGGTGCAGCGCGCGCTGCGCACGTCGCTGGCCAGGTAGCGATGCTTGTCGAAGTACAGGGGCGTGCCGGGCGTGAGCTGGTCATAGCGCGGCAGCGCCACGCCGTTAAGCTGGGCGGCGGACTGCTCGGCGGTGACGCGCCGGGTCAGCATGTACTGGCCGGAGGCATCCGCCAGCCAGCCGTCGCTGCCGTCGTCGAACAGCACGTACCACTCGTTCCACAGCCCGGAGTCGTAGCGCAGCTGGATGCGGCCGACCAGGGTGAAGCCCTGCCCGTCCCACTGGCCCGAGGTGTGGATCTGCAGCGGCGTGTAGTCCTCCAGCACGGCGGACATCTTGCCGATGTCCTTGACCGTGTCGGCGTCCTTGAGCAGCGTGCTGTGGCAAAACTCGCACACCACCATCACCGCGGCTGACGAGCGGAAGGCCGCCGGCGCGCCGCAGCTTGGACAGTTGATTGCTTGCATGCTTAAGGGATAGGGGCGCGCTCAGCCGATCAGTTTCTTGAGGATCTCGGCCTTGGCGGTGTCGAACTCCGCCTGGGAGATCAGGCTCTTGTCGAGCAGGTCCTTGAGCTTTTGCAGGCGTGCGGCCGGATCGTCGGCGGGCGCGGCCGCTGCGGCCGGCGCCGCTGCCGCGGCGGGTGCGGCAGGCTGGACGCCCGCGGCAGCGCCAAGCCCGCCCGCCATCGCCTGGCCCATCACCGCGCCCGCCGCCAGGCTGGCGCCAAGGCCGGCCACGCCGCCCTCGTTCTGCGCGGCCAGCGGGATCGAGGTGGCGACCTGGTACTGCGTGAACTTCGCCATATCGCCCATCATGCCCATGGAGATACGGGTGTCGATGGCCTTTTGCAGTTCTTCCGGCAGCGACACATTGGTCACCGCGAAGTTATCCAGCGCCACGCCATAGCGCTCGAACTCGGGCGCCAGCTTGTCGCGGATGGTCTGCGACATCAGCGCCTGGTTGGCGGCCATGTCCAGGAAGGGCACCGAGGCGCCGCCCAGCGTGGCGGTCATGGTGGCGATCAGCAGGTTGCGCAGCTGCTCTTCCACCTCGTCGCGGGTGTACTCGGCGCGCGTGCCGCTGATCTCCGTATAGAACCTGGCGGCGTCGGCCACCTTGTACGAGTACAGGCCGAAGGCGCGCAGCCGCACCATGCCGAAATCGGCGTCGCGGATGGTAATCGGCTGGGCGGTGCCCCACTTGCGGCCGATCTGCAGGCGCGTGCTGAAGAAGTACACATCCGACTTGAAGGGCGACTCGAACAGCTTGTCCCAGTTCTTCAGGTAGGTCAGCACCGGCAGCGTTTGCGTGGTGAGCTTGTGCATGCCGGGCCCGAACACGTCGGCGATCTTGCCTTCGTTGACAAACACCGCCATCTGCGACTCGCGCACGGTCAGGCTGCCACCGTACTGGATTTCCATATCCTCCATCGGATAGCGCCAGGCCAGTACGCCGTCCGTGTCCTCCGTCCACTGGAGGATGTCGATAAACTGCTTCTTGATGAACGATCCGATGCTCATGGCAATCCCCAGGTTCTCAGCGTTGTTCCAGCAAGTTCAGGAAGTCAGGACAGGCAGGCGGCATTGATCAAGCCGACCGTCACTGAAATGGCGCCCATCAGGCCGCCCATGCCGATATTGTTCGATTCGATCGCTGCATCCATGTCGGGCAGCGCGCGCGCCAGGCCCGCGTAGGCCAAGGCCTGTACCAGCATGGCCCCCACCGCCCACACCAGGAACATCAGGAAGGTGTCGTTGTGCTGGATGCTGGACGACAGCGTAAAGCAAAAACCGATCATCGCCCCCGACAGCGAAAGCGCCGCCGCGAGGTTGCCCTGGCGGATCAGCGCGAACTCGCGAAACGGCGTGATCCTGGTGTAGACTCCGACGAACACCGCCAGCAGGGCAAGGCCGGCCAGCAGGTGCAGCACGTAGGCGTAGATGGCTTGCATCTTGGTTGTTCTCCGGCGGGTTCTACGACGGTGTTCCGGGCTGCGGCAACATTAAGCGAGCCGTGAATCGTGAAGCCATATTGGCGATATCAGCATTGTTGGCAGTTGGCGCCCAAGTATATCCGTTGTCCATTTCGGTTCATCACAACTTTTTGCGGTTTGCCAGGCGTGCGCACATCGCGCGKCGGCTCGCCTGAGCGTCACGCCTGCCCATCCCTGCTTCCTGCCCGGCTTGCCTCCCGGCTTCCTATCCGATCCCCGATTCCCTAGCCCCGATGCGCGACCGTACCCTTGTTCTTTCGGTGTTGATCGTGGCGTCCTGCGGGCTCGGCTACGAGCTGATCGCCGGCGCCCTGTCCAGCTACCTGCTGGGCGACTCGATCCTGCAGTTCTCCTCCATCATCGGCTGCTACCTGTTCGCCATGGGCGTGGGCTCCTGGCTGTCGCGCTATGTGAAGGACGAGGACGTGCTGGCGCGCTTCATCGATATCGAGATCCTGATCGGCCTGCTCGGCGGCGTCTCCGCGGCGCTCCTGTTCGTGGTGTTCGCCTGGCTGTCGGCGCCCTTTCGCACCGCGCTCTACGCCATGGTGTTCGTGCTCGGCGTGCTGGTGGGCATGGAGATCCCGCTGGTCATGCGCGTGCTCAACACGCGCCGCACCGCCTTCAGCGAGCTGGTCAGCCGCGTGCTGACGTTCGACTACCTTGGCGCGCTGGCCGTCTCGCTGGTGTTCCCGCTGGCGCTGGCGCCGCGCCTGGGGCTGTCGCGCACCGGCTTTTTGTTCGGCATGCTCAATGCGGGCGTGGCGCTTGTCACCATCCATATCTTCCGCGATGAACTCAAGCCGGTGATGTCGCGCATGCTGCGCGCCTCGCTGGTGCTGGTGCTGCTGGCGGGCGGCTTCCTGGCCTCGGGGCGGCTGACCCACTGGGCCGAGCGCGGCATGTTCGGCGACGAGATCATCCATAGCGAAAGCACGCCATACCAGCGCCTGGTGATCACGCGCTGGAAGGACGACATGCGCCTCTATATCAACGGCAACCTGCAGTTCTCCTCGCGCGACGAGCACCGCTACCACGAGGCGCTGGTGCATCCCGTGCTGCAGGCGCTGCCGTGGGCGCGCCGCGTGCTGGTGATCGGCGGCGGCGACGGGCTGGCGGTGCGCGAGATCCTGAAGCACAAGCACATCGAGCACGTGACGCTGGTCGACCTCGACCCCGCCATGACCACGCTGTTCTCGCGCAGCGAGCCGCTGGTGGCGCTGAACCAGGGCTCGCTCAAGGACGCGCGCGTGCAGGTGGTCAGTGCCGATGCCGCGCAATGGATGGAGCAGCACAACGAGATGTTCGACGCCATCATCGTCGACCTGCCCGACCCGTCCAACTTCGGCCTGGGCAAGCTGTACTCGGTGCCGATGTACAAGCTGATGTCGCACCACCTCGCGGAGAAGGGCTATGCCGTGGTGCAGTCCACCTCGCCGTACTTTGCGCCGCGCTCGTTCTGGGATATCGACGCCACGCTGCGCGAGGCGGGCCTGCATACCTGGCCCTACCACGCCTATGTGCCGTCCTTCGGCGAGTGGGGCTTCATCCTTGCGGGCAAGCGCGGCGACTACACACCACCCACGCGCTACACCGTGCCGCTCAAGTTCCTCGACGCCGACAGCACCGCGCTGATGTTCCGCTTCCCCGCCGACATGGCGCCGCGCGAGGCGCGCGCCAACCGGCTCAACGAGCAGTCGCTGGTGCATGACTTCGAGCAGGACTGGCGCAATGTCATCCGCTGATCTGCATCACCCGCAATCGGAGCTGGCATGGACCGCCGCCGCTTCCTGATCGCCGGCGCTGGCGCGGGCGGCCTGGGCTTGCTGTCCGGCTGCGACCGCCTGGGCGGCGATGCGAGCCGCTTCCTGGCCGGCGTCGGCCTGCGCGAGCCCATGCCTGTCGTGCTGCGCCCCGGCATGGCCGAGGGCCACGCGCTGCGCGATGCCGCCAGCTGGCCGTCGACCGTTTCCGCGCAGGACGAGATCGTGACCGATGTTGCCATCCTCGGCGGTGGCGTGGCCGGGCTCAGCGCCGCGTGGCAGCTGGCGCGTGGCGGCCTCACGGACTTCCTGCTGGTGGACGGGCCGGAGTTCGGCGGCAACGCGGCGGCCGGAAGCTTCGGCGGCGGCCTGGCCTTCCCGCGCGGCGCGCACTATCTGCCGCTGCCCTCGCCCGAATCCACGCACATCCGCGAGATGCTGGCCGACACCGGCGTGATCCAGCGCGACCCGTTCGCCGCGCGGCCCGAGTTCGACGAACGCGCGCTGGTGCATGCGCCGGACGAGCGCCTGTTCTTCGACGGCAAGTGGCACGACGGCCTGGTGCCTGGCGACGCAGCGCCGGACCAGGAAGCGGCGCAGCACGCGCGCTTTCTCGCGCGCGTCGAGCAGCTCAAGAGCGAGCGCGGCAGCGACGGCCGCAAGGCCTTTGCCATCCCATTGGCGCTGGCCTCGCAAGATCCGGCCTGGACCAGGCTTGACCAGCAAAGCATGCGGCAGTGGATGCTGGCCGAAGGCTTTACCGCGCCCACCCTGCACACTTATGTGGACTACTGCTGCCGCGACGACTACGGCGCGGGGCACGACGTGATCTCGGCCTGGGCGGGCCTGTACTACTTCGCCAGCCGCGCGGGCCATGCAAGCGATGCGGCCGATGGCGCCGTGCTGACCTGGCCGGATGGATTGCACGCGCTGGTGACGCGGCTCTCGGCGCGGATCGATGCGCACCGCGGCGCCAAGCCTGGCGCCCGGCCATGGCGCCGTCCCGGCATGGCGCTGCAAGTGCAGGAGCAGGGCCGTGGGGTGTCGGTGCTGTGCGCCTGGTGGCCGGATGGCGTTGGCGCCCAGCCACCGCGCATCTACCGCATCCGCGCGCGCCGCGTGATCTGCGCCATGCCCCTGCATGTGGCCGCCCGCGTGGCGCCGCTGCGCGAATTCGGCTTCGACCCGGCGCGCCACCTGCCGCCCACCGCGTCCTGGATGGTATCCAGCTTCCGCCTGCAGGGCTTCCCGCCGGAAGCGCCGGGCGTGCCGCTGGCGTGGGACAACGTGGTGCATGGCGGACGCGGGCTGGGTTATGTGGTGAGTACCCATCAACTGATCCGGCAGGCAAAGCCAGCAGCCACGGTCTTTACCGCGTACTGTCCGCTGGACTTGGCGGCCAGCCCCGGCGCGGCACCGCGCTCGCTCACCGACACCCGCCGCTGGCTGGCCGAGGCCAGTGCCGCCGAGCTGATGGACTACGCCACCACCGATCTGCGCACGGTCTACGGGCGCGCCTTCTGGCGCCACGCGGATGCGGTGGAAATCACGGTGCGCGGGCACGCCATGGCTTCGCCGCGCACGGGCTTTCTGGGCAATGCCGGAGCCGCGGCCCTGCGCGCGGCCGATGGCCGCATCCTGTTTGCCCATGCGGACCTGTCCGGCGTGTCGGTGTTCGAGGAAGCGGCGTGGTGGGGTACGCGTGCCGCGCGCAATATCCTGGGCTGAGCGCTACGGAGTGATGCTTTCGCCATAACGTGCCGCAGCGCCGCATCCTGTAGAATTCTTTGCTCGATTTCGTGTCGAACCGCCTGACACGCGATCCCAACCCCAATTTTTTGTGCGCGCAACCCGCTTCCTGCTGCTGCTCCTGATGCTTGCCGTCATGCCCGTCCAAAGCTGGGCAGGCGCACGCACGTGCGCAGTGGGCAACACGGTGCAGGCGGATTCGTGCAGCACCCTGGCACAAGACGCCGCTGCCGGCATGGCAGACGATGCGGCGCATGATGCCGCTATCGATGCCAGCGGAGCCCCCGGCGCCGTTGACGTTGGCAGCGCCGGCGACGCCAAGGATCCGTCGCAGCCCGGCGCCGACCTTGCCGAATCCCTGTTGCCGGCCTCGCCCCCGCGCTTTACCGCAGGGCTTGCCCGCAGCGGCGCGCCCGCGCACCGCGCGGGCGCCATGCCCGACCCCGACCTCCCCCTTCAGCAGCGCCCTCCCAGCGCCTGAGTCTCCCCCGCGCGTGCGCTGGCCTTGCGTGCGCTCGTAGTCAGCGTAGTCCGGTTCCCGGTTTTCCTGTCGTTAGTCTCCTGCACGCGGCGCGCCTGGCCTGGCGCTGCGCGTGCTTGCGACGCGCGCCCCTGTTTTCACCATGGCATTGATCACTTCMTCACACAAAAAATGAAACGCGTCCTGCTCTTCCTGGCGACCAACCTCGCCGTCATGCTTGTCCTCAGCTTCAGCGCCAGCTTGCTGGGCGTGAACCGCTTCCTCACCGGCAACGGCCTCAACCTCGGCATGCTGCTGGCATTCGCGGCGCTGATGGGCTTCGGTGGCTCCTTCATCTCACTGCTGATGTCCAAGACCATCGCCAAGTGGTCGACCGGCGCGCAGGTCATCACCCAGCCCAGCAACGGCACCGAAGTCTGGCTGGTGCAGACCGTGCAGAAGCTGGCCGACCGCGCCGGCCTGCCGATGCCTGAAGTCGCCATCTATGAAGGCGAAGCCAATGCGTTTGCCACCGGCGCCACCAAGAAAAGCTCGCTGGTGGCCGTTTCCACCGGCTTGCTGCAAACCATGTCGCACGACGAAGTGGAGGCCGTGCTCGCGCACGAAGTCGCCCACATCGCCAATGGCGACATGGTCACGCTCACGCTGATCCAAGGGGTGGTCAACACCTTCGTGATCTTCCTGGCGCGGATCGTGGGCTACTTCGTGGATTCGATGCTGCGCAAGAACGATGAGGAATCCAGCGGCCCCGGCATCGGCTACATGATCACGGTGGTGGTATGCGAGATCGTGTTCGGCATCCTGGCCAGCATCATCGTGGCCACCTTCTCGCGCCATCGCGAATACCGTGCCGATGCCGGCGCGGCCAAGCTGATGGGCAGCCCCACGCCGATGGTGGCGGCGCTGCGCCGGCTGGGCGGGCTGGACGCCGAAGGCCTGCCGCAGAACATGCAGGCGATGGGCATCGCCGGTGGCAAGTCGTGGCTGTCGCTGTTCTCCAGCCACCCGCCGATCGAGCAGCGCATTGCCGCGTTGCAAGCTAAGGCCTGAGGCCCTTGCCGGACTCCGCTGGCCTCGCCCGGAACGCGGCCCGATAGCGTTCCGGCGTGGTCTGCACATGCCGCTGGAAGGCCTGCCGCATCACGTCGGCGTTGGCAAATCCAGTCGCACGGGCGATGCCATCCAGGCGTCGCCCGTCTTCCTCCAGCATCCTGCGCACCGCTTCCACACGTAGCCGTTCCACGTAGCGCGCCGGCGTCTCGCCGACCTGCCGCGCGAAGACGCGCGCGAAGTTGCGCGGGCTCATCGCCACGCGCTCGGCCAGCACCTGCACCGACAGGTCGCGCGCCAGGTGCTCCGCCATCCAGGCCTGCAATTCGCGCAACTCCGGGCTTTGCGCGCTCTGCGCCTGCAGCAGCGTGGAGAACTGCGCCTGGCTGCCGGGACGGCGCAGGAACAACACCAGCTCGCGCGCCACCGCCAGCGAGGCGGCATGGCCGAGATCGTCCTCCACCAAGGCCAGCGCCAGGTCCATGCCGGCGGTCACGCCGGCCGAGGTGTACAGATCGCCCGCGCGGATCCAGATCGGGTCCGGGTCCACCTGCACCAGCGGATGGCGCTCTGCCAGCCGCGCGGCATGACGCCAGTGCGTGGTGGCGCGATGGCGGTCCAGCAGCCCGGTGCGCGCCAGCACGAACGCGCCGGTGCAGACCGCGCCGAGGCGGCGCACGCGCGGTGCCTGCGTGCGGATCCAGTCGATCAGGCGCGCGTCGCTGGCTGCCGCGGCGTGGCCTGAGCCGCCGGCGATCAGCAAGGTATCGATCGGCCCGGGCAGCATGTCGCCGATGCGATGATACGGCGCGTCGGCCAGCAGCCGGATCCCGCTTTCGGTACACACCAGGCCGTCGTCGCGCACGCTGGCAATGCGGATGTCGTAGGCGGGCGACGCCCGGCCTGGGAGCCGGTTGGCATGGCCGAAGACCGCGCTGGGCCCGGTCACGTCGAGTTCCTGCGCGGGGTCCGGCGCGACGAGCACGACGATGCGCGGCGGATCATTCGGCAAGGGATGGCTGGCAGGCATGGACGGTGACCCAGGGCGAGAGGGTGAGTGCGCGAGTGCGGTTGCCGCCGATCATACTGGCGCCAGCGCCTATCCGGCCAGCACCGCCGCGCGCGGCGTGCTGCGCCGCCAGCCTAGCGTGACCAGCAGCGCCACCGCCAGCGCCGGCAGCACGGCAAGGTTGACCGCCTGCCAGCCATAGCGGTACAGCACCTGCCCGGCAGCGAGCGTGGCCAGCGCGGTCAGCGCGGCGGCGCTGAATTCGGCCAGCGCCTGGGTCCGCGCACGCTCGGCGGGCCGGTAGCTCTCCGCCAGCAGCGTGGTGCCGCCGACAAACATGAAATTCCAGCCGATGCCAAGGCACAACAAGGCGACATAAAAGGCCGGCAGCGCCGTCGAGGCCAGGGCCACGAGCGAACCCATCGCAGCGAGCGCGATGCCGCACATCAGCATCGGCCCGCGCCCAAAACGCTGCAGCAGCCAGCCGGAGAAAAAGGACGGCGCGTACATGCCCACCAGGTGCCACTCGATGATCTGCGCGCCCTGCGTGATGGTATGGCTGCACGCCACCGCGGCAATCGGCGTGGCGGTCATCACGAACATCATCACCGCATTGCCGATGCCGTTGTTGGCAAACGCCGCCAGGAACACCGGCTGGCGAGCGATCACGGCGAGCGGGCGCGCGGGCAGCACCGCGGCGCCGTGACCGGCTGCCGCCGCGCCTGCATGCGCCTCTGGCTCGCGGTAGCCAAGCGCCAGCAGCAAGACCGTGGCCATCCCGAGCACCGCGACCACCGCATACGAGCCGGCGAAGGGCTGCGCCACCATCAGGTCGCTGCTCCACGCGGCAATGGCGGGCCCGCACACGGCGGCCACCACGCCGCCGGTGAGCACGGTGGAAATGGCGCGCGGCTTATCCACAGGCGCGGCGGCGTCCGCCGCGGCCAGCCGGTAAAAGCGCGCGAACGCCTGGAACACGCCGACCAGCGCCGTGCCCACGCAAAACGCCACGAAGTCATGGTGCGAGATGGCCCACACCGACACCAGCCCGCCCGCGCAGCACGCGAGCCCGCCGAGCGAAAAAGCGATGCGGCGCCCCAGCCGCTCGATCAGGAAGGCGGCCGCGATGGCGGTGAGCGCCGACGCCACCGTGATCAGCGCGAACGGCAGCGTGGCCAGCGCCTTGTCGGGCGCGAGCGTGTAGCCAACCAGCCCGGTCAGGGTCAGGTCGACCGACAGCGCCGAGGTGAACAGGGCCTGGCAGATTGCCAGGACCCGGGCTTGGGACATCGCGGGACGTGCCATCGGGCGCTCCGGTGAGGAAGAGGCGGGGATGGCACCGAGCGTACGGAAAGCGGGACCGTGGCGGCTGACAATGATCCGCAGAATCCTGCCAACCGGCTCCTGGCTGGGTTAGTTGAACACGTCCTGGCGGTAACGTTCCTGCGCGACCATGCCCGCCAGCCAGCCGGAGGCCGCGGCCTCGCTCATGCCGCCCTGCTGCGCCGCGATCTCGATCAACGTGCGCCGCACCGCCGGCGCCATCTGCCGGCCGTCGCCGCACACATAGATCGTGGCGCCGTCCTGCAGCATCGCCCAGATAGCCTGGCGATCGCGCCATAGCAGATGCTGCACATAGCGCTGGTCCGCAGCGGCGGTAGTGGAGTAAGCCGCATGCGCCTGCACCACGCCCGCGGCCTGCCAGCGTGCGACGTCATCGCGGTAGAGCCAGTCGTGCCCGGGATGGCGGCAGCCGTAGTAAAACTGGCTGGCGGCTACCGCCTGTCCGGCGGCCTTCTGCGCCGCGCGCTCTTCCAGGAAACCGCGGAACGGCGCGATGCCGGTGCCGGGCCCGACCAGGATCATCGGCCGCGCCGGATCGGGATCGGGCGCGAAGGCCGGGTTGGGCGTGCGGATCGCTGCCGCCACCACCGCGCCCGGCGCGAGTCCTTGCAGCCAGGTGGATGCCACGCCACGGAACATGCCGCGCCCCGAGAGCGCGGGCGACCACACGGTGCCGACCGTGATCGTCGCCACGTCCGGTGAAACCAGGGGCGACGACGCGATGGAATAAAAGCGCGGCCGCATCGGCACCGTGCAAGCCAGCAGGCCCGGCAGCGTGAGCTCGATGGCGGGGTGGCTGACCAGCACATCCACCAGCCCCAGCCGCTGCGAGGCCACGCGTGCCGCGTAGCCCTCTGCCGCGTGGTCCGAGCCGAGCCGCTCCAGCGCCGCGCGCGTGAACGGGCAACGCGTGTATTGCAGCAGCGTGCGCAGCGTCTGGCGCGACACCACGTCTTGCAGCTCGATGAAATGCGTCAGCAGTTCGCGCAAGGGCAATGCCTCGTCCAGTGGCAGGCCGCGCGCGGCGCTGGTGGATGCGGCGGACAGCGTCACCATGGCGTCGGGATCGAGATCGAGCCGCTCGCACAGGTCCCGCACGGTGGCGGGATGGTTCTGCGGGTACACCGCAAGGTGATCGCCGGTCGCGTAGCTTGCGCCTTCCGGCAGGCGCARCCGGATGTCGCGCGTGGAGGTGCGCGGCGCTTCCAGCGCGAAGTCCCACAGGCCCGCCGGATCGTTCACCAGCTCCGTGTTGGCCAGCACCGTGAAGGCTTGCGTCGACGGCGGCAGCGTGCCGGCACGGATGGTGGCGATATCGCGCAGCCGCACTTCGATCTGGCTGGCGCCCGCCGCATCTGGTGCCACGCCCTGCGCCACGCGCAGCGCCTGCAGCGATTGCCACAGCGCGGCGAGCCACGACTCCGCAGCCTGGTCGAAGTCGCCATTGCCATCCGCCTCGCCGCGCGCGAGCAAAGGCGCCGCGCCAGCCGCGCTGAAGAAGTCGTGCAGCCGCTTGGGAAATGCCTGGTACGTGGCCCATTGCGAATTGCCGCAGCCAAGCAACGCAAAGCGCAGGCCTTCTGCGCGGTAGCCGCCAGCATCGCCGCTATCGAGCATCGCTTCGAAGCGTCGCGCTGAATCKGGTGCGCGTCCGTTGTAGGTAGCCGCCACGATCACGGCGAGCCCATCGGTGGGCAACGCGCCCACGGCTTCGTCCAGGTCGCGCAGCGTGGCGGCAAAGCCGGCCGCCAGCGCGCCGGCGTGGATCTGCTCGGCCAGCTCGCGCGCGGTGCCCAGGCTGGAGCCGCACAGCACGGCAAGGGGCTGGCCGTTGCCGCGCACCGCCGGAGGTTGCGACTGCGCGCTGGCAGCGCCGGCCGCCGCCGCGGCGGCGATGCGCTCATGCGCACGGCGCCGCCGCGCGCGCAGCGTGAACGCATCCGGCTTCAGGGTCAGCGTTTCCTTGATGCGGAACTGGTAGTCGTGCGGGTCGCTGAACTGGAAGTTGCGCAGCATCAGGGCCAGCGCGAGCTTGGCTTCGGTCAGCGCGAACTGGCGGCCGATGCAGGCGCGCTSGCCRTTGCCGAACGGCTTGTAGGCGTGGGGATGGATCCTGGCCTCGTTCTCGGGCAGGAAGCGGTCGATGTCGAAGGTCTCCGGATCGGCCCACACTTTCGGGTCGCGGTGCAGCGCGGTGAGCACCACCGAGACGCGCCGATCCTTGCGGATCAGGTAGCGCCCGCCGATCACCGTGTCCTCGAACGGCGCCACTGCAAAGGCGGGCGCCGTGGGCCACAGGCGCAGCGTTTCCTTGAGCACGCGGTCAATCACCTGCAACTTCGCCAGGTCGGCGTAGACCGGTGGCGCGTCGCCCGGCAGCACTGCGTCCACCTCGGCATAGGCTTGCGCCAGCACGCCGGGATGGCGCAGCAGCTCATACAGCGCGAACGTGAGCAGGCCGCTGGTGGTCTCGTGCCCCGCGATCAGGAAGGTGATGACCTGGTTGCGGATGTTCACGTCGTCCAGGCGCTGGTCGGTGTCGGGGTCGCGCGCCTCCAGCATCAGGTTGAGCAKGTCGTGCGCGGGCGGMTGTCCGGCGTTCTTGCCGGCCGCGGCGCGGCGCTGCCGCACCACGTCATCCACCAGCGCTCGCATGTACTGGATATCGCCGGCGAACTTGCGGTGCGCCTTGTGCATGAACTTGTCCTGCAGCGCAAAGCGTGTGAGCTTGCCCATGGCCTCCTCGAGCGCGCCGACCATGGCGTCGATAAAGGGATGGAGCTCCTCGCGCGAGAACGAATCGAAGTCGTAGCCGAAGCCCGACAGCGCGATGGTGTCCAGCGTGAGCCGGGTCATGTCGTCGGCAATCGGGATGTCGGTGTCGGCGCCCTGGCGGTCCCACTTGTCGACCAGCCGGTTGGCCACGCGCAGCATCACGTCGAAGTAGCCCTTCATGGCGCGCTGGCTGAAGGCCGGCATCAGGATGCGGTGGGCACGGCCCCAGTTCTCTTCCTCGGCGTGCGCGGTGAACAGGCCGTCGCCAGCCAGGTCGCGCAGGTACGACAGCGGCGGCCCGACGATCTTGCGAAAGTGCTGCCCGTCCGACAGCTCGCCCACCAGCGCGGCGTCGCTCACGAATGCCACGCGGCGCCCAGCGAAATCGAGTTCGAAGATGCCGTCGAAGGCGCGGCTGCGCGCCAGCAGGTGCTGCCCGACCTTGCCCGGCGTGACCTGCAACAAGTTGCCGACCAGCGGCCAGCCCGGGTCGCGCGGGATGGGTTCGAGCGAGCGTGCGGGCTGCGCCGCCGGAATGACTGCTGCGGTTGCTGCGGTTGCCGAGTTTGCTGCCGGAGCGGCGGAGGCGGAAGTGGAGGCGCGCTGCATATTCAGGTCACCAGATGGTAGTCGGCGGGCGAACCGCCGGGGTTGGGCCAAGGGGCTCAGGGGCCACCTTGTGTCTCTTGTTCGCTTTTCTGTTTTTTGCCGGGTACATGGCGTATATGGCTATCCCTGCAAGCCGACGTAGACAACCGTCTACTTTTGCAGCAAAGTAGACGAATGTAGACCGAGTGTCAATTCCAAACCGGATTCGCTGAAGCCGGCGTATTCAAGCCGGCGTATCCCGGCCTTAACTTTTTTGCCTGACACCATGGAAGACATTGCCGGCGGCAAACGCAAACTGATCGACGCGGCGCTGCGCCTGGCCGCAGCCAGGCGCAGCTTCGCCGGCCTCGGCCTGCGCGAGCTGGCGCGCGAAGCGGGGCTGAACCCCAATACCTTCTATCGCCACTTCCGCGACATGGAAGACCTGGCGCTGACCGCCGTGGCCGAGGTCGGCAACGCGCTGCGGCCCATGCTGCGCGCGGTGCGCTGGGCGGTGGCGCAGGACAACCCCGGCGAGGTCGCCAACCGCGCCTGCGACGCCTTCTTCGCCTACGCCGATGCCCATCCCGACGCCTTCTTTGTCGGCGTGTGCGGCAGCACCGGCCCGCAGCCGGCGCTGCGCGAAGCGGTGCGCCAGGTGCTGGCGGATATCGCCGGCGAGATGGCGGAAGACATCGAGAGGCTGGAACTCTGCCCGGGCCTGTCGCGCCCCATCATCGACGACCTCTGTGGCTACGTGGTGTCCTACCTGTTCCACCTGTCGACGGACTATCTCGAAGATAACGCCAAGGGACGCCGCCTGCGCATCCAGCAATCCAAGCAGCTGATCAGCTGGCTGCTGCGCGGCGCAGCCGAACAGCAGCGGGCGCAGGATCAGCCGGCGCCCGTACCCGCACCTGCGCGCAAGCGTAAGCCGACGGAACGCCGGCCGCACTGAGCGCGCCGGCCGCTGCGTTTGCAATGCGAGCGGCAAGCGGCTGAACAAGCGGCTGGACGCCTGCCCCGCCGGTCTCCTCGGTATTTTCCCTGAGCCAGCCGCGCAACGGCGGGAAAGCTGGATGAAGGCTTGCCATGCCTACGATGCAGGGGCTTCTCTCATGGCCGGGACACGCGTCCCGCCCGCGAGCAGCCGGAATCATCGACAAAACTAGCGAGCCCCGAGGAGATCAACTTGAAAGCCCAAACCAAAATCACAGCCCTCGCGCTGGCAATCGGCGCGGCCTTTGCCGGCCACGCCAACGCGCAATCGAACGTGACGCTGTATGGCCTCATCGACACCACCATCAGCACCATCAGCAACGCCGACGCCAAGGGTGACCGCCTCACCGGCTACCACCAGCCGGCGTGGTTCAGCGGCAACCGCTGGGGCCTGACCGGCGCGGAAGACATCGGTTTCGGCACCAAGGTGATCTTCAAGCTGGAGAGCGAATTCCAGAGCTACAACGGCGCGATGGACACCCCCGGCGTGCTGTTCAACCGCGACGCCTGGGTCGGCATCAACAGCGATGTCTTCGGCAAGCTGACCTTCGGCCGCCAGAATGCGCTCGGGCGCGACCCGATGGCCTCCGGCCTCTATGGCGATCCCTACGGCCCGGCGGCCATCACCACGGAAGAAGGCGGCTACACCAACAACAACAACTTCAAGCAGCTGGTGTTCTACGCAGGCAGCGCCACCGGCACGCGCATGGACAACGGCGTGGTGTGGAAGAAGCTGTTCGACAACGGCCTGACCGCCGGCGCGGGCTACCAGTTCGGCGAAGTGCCGGGCGCGCCGTCGCGCAACACCACGGAAACCGTCACCCTGGGCTACAACGGCGGAAACTTCCACGTCTCGAGCTTCTTCACTACGGCCAACGTGAATGGCCAGCGCAACCGTACCTATTCGGCTGGCGGCAACTATGTGTGGGGCATCGTGCGCGCCAGCGCGGGCTATTTCCACTACACCGCGGATCAGGGCGCGCTGGGCCAGCGCAAGGACGACGCCTACACCGTGTCGCTCAAGATCGACCCGGCAGGCGCCTTCGACTATGAGATCGGCTACCAGATGATGAAGGCCGGCCACGCCGCCCTGAATGCCGACGGCTTCACCATCAATGCTTACGGCAACACCGCTAACTCCACGGCGACCGACAGCGGCCGCAAGAACACCGTGTACGGCTCGATCTTCTATCACTTCTCGAAGCGTACCGAGGTCTACCTGGCCGCCGACTACATGTTCCTGCAGCACGGCTATCACGCCGCGCAATCGAACGGCTTCGCGCACCAGAGCGAGTTCGCGGTGGGCATGCGCACGCGCTTCTGATCCCGTTGCATCGGCCTGCGCCTGGCGGCGCGGGCCTGGCTCCGAACTTTCCTTGTCCCGGCCACAAGCCGGGTTTTTTTCGTTCTGGCGGCTTCGTTCCGCGCTTCAGGTTTGCTGCCATCTCCCGCTTGTGGGCGATGGGCCGGGGGGATAGGGTGGGCGCTCGTCACGCCTGCTTGCTGGGAAAAACCACGGGCTTCGCTTCAAGTGGCTCCTAGCTGATATGACTCCCCCGTGTCAATCGAGATTGGTTTGATTCAGTTTCACAGTTGCATGTTGTTCCCCAATTTCCTGGAGGGCGACGTAGCAGTAAGTCTCGACGGTGGATCACGCTGATATCCGCGGGTTGGTTAC